>CAZHDP010000273.1:0-5095 GCA_964531605.1 uncultured Burkholderiaceae bacterium
GATGCAAAAGCTTCCAGTCCCCCTCATGGCGCACCACAAAATCATGGAAGCGGCCGGTGCAGACCACATCGCACAGCACGGGCCCCTGCGCGCCCTCCACCATGCCGCGTTGGGAGATGGTCATCTTAGTCTGTGCAATCGCACGGTCCCCCACAACTTCGATGGCCGAGCCGCCCAAAAAGTGCAGGATGCTCACCCCCTTCGCCCAGCCCTCCTGCGTCACTCGGATGAAGTCCTTGTAGGGTCCTTGAAACCAGGTGGCCATCATCACCCCATCAGGGTGCCATACCGTGGCAAAGCGGTCCCAATCACCGGCATCTCGCCAGACGGCCCAGCGCTCAACCATCTGTCGGATACGCCACTCATCGTTCAAGGTTTCGGACATCGAGGCACTTTCATGGTCTGTGTTGAAGGTGGGGGCATCATAGTCATGAAAACGATGTCGACTTGTTACGATAGTGCGGCAACCCTGCCCAGTGCCTCTTCGAACCAGACACCATGACAACAACACATGAGACAGACGTATTGATTTGCGGCGGTGGGCCGTGTGGCCTGATGCTGGCCAACGAACTCGGCAGACGCGGCATCCGTTGCTTGTTGGTTGACCAGAAGCCCAGCACGGCATTCAATCCCCAAGCCAATGCCACGCAGGCGAGAACGATGGAGCATTTCCGCCGTTTGGGGTTTGCGCACAAAGTGAGGCAGCTGGGCTTGCCCGCTGATCACCCCACCGATATCGCCTACCTCACCCAATTTGCAGGCAAAGAACTGGCTCGCCTGAGGTTGCCCACAGCCGCCGCGGCCACCGAAGTGATCAAAACCATGACAGGGTCTTGGAGCGCTGCCGAATTGCCCCACCGCGTGTCGCAAAAGTACGTCGAGGTCACCCTGCGTGAAGAAGCCCAACAACTGCCTGGCATCGACGTGCGCTATGGGTGGGCCATGCAGGGCTTCTGCGAGACCGGGGACGGCGTGATCGCCACGGTGGCCCAAGTGGACGGCCATGAAACGACAGAGGTCCGCGCCAAGTACCTGATGGGGGCCGATGGTGCACGCAGCAAAGTGCGCGCCCAACTCGGCATTGCCTGGGAAGGTGGCACGGGCTACAAACGCAACTTCATGGGCGGCAAAATGTTCGCCGTTTACCTGAAAGCCCCTGACTTTTACCGGCTGAACCCCAATGACCGGGCCTGGATGTACGTGATGGTCAATCCAGCACTTCGGGCGTTCATCATGTCAGTGGATGGTGAAGGCGAATTTGCTTTTCACACCCAAGTGCCTGAGGGCGTCGACGGCGACACCTTCACCGACGACGATGCCCGGCGCTTTTTTGCCCAGGCCAGTGGGCTTGACATCCCCATCGAGATTTTGGCCAAAGCCACCTGGCTCGCCGGGCATGCCCTGGTGGCCAGTGAGTTCCAGCGCGGGCGGGTGTTCCTCGGCGGAGACGCGGCTCACCTCTTCACGCCCACAGGCGGCCTGGGTTACAACACAGCCGTTGAGGATGCGGTCAACCTGGGTTGGAAATTGGCAGCGGTCATCAACGGTCAAGCCCCCACCGCCTTGCTCGACACCTACGGGCTCGAACGCAAACCGCTGGCCCTGCGCAACACGGGTTACGCACGGCAGTTTGCCGACTCCATTGGTTTGTTCGACGCCGTGGCGGAATTGGACGATGACACCCCTGCAGGCGCGGTTGCCCGAAGTGCCGCAGCCGAGTACCTCAACGGCCACGTGCGTCGAGAGTTCAACATCCCAGGGGTCACGTTCGGTGGCCGTTATGACGGCTCTCCCATCGTGGTGTCTGATGGCTCGCTACCGCCGCCCGACGCTGCGAACGTCTACGAACCCTCGGGTGTACCCGGCGGCAGACCACCGCACGCGTGGCTGTCTGATGGCGAGTCCCTGTACGACCGTTTTGGCTTTGACTGGACGTTGCTGACCTTGTCAGACCGTCCACCTGTCACCGCTGCTTTCGAGCATGCGGCCCGCGAGATGGGCCTGTCGCTGACCGTGCTGCACCATCCCTCCTCTGCCTTGCTGGCGCTTTACGGCGCACCCCTTGTGCTGATCCGACCCGATCACATCATTGCGTGGCGCGGCCAAAACGACGCCGATGCTGTCGCCATCCTTCGGCAATGCATTGGAAAACATATTTATGTATGCAAAAATATATGAATGCCCATACCCCAACACAGCACCCAATCACATGCCGCCCACGCGCAGCTCCGGCAGCGCATCCTCAGCGGCGAGTTTGGGCCAGACTTTCGCCTGCGTGAGGTAGAAGTTGCTGAACTGCTGGGAATGGGCCGAACCCCTGTTCGAGAGGCGCTCAAACGCCTTCAAGACGAGGGGTTATTGACGCACGAAGCGGGCAAAGGTCTGGTGGTCACGACACTGGACCAACAAGCCGTTACCGAGTTGTACGCCATGCGCGAGGTGCTGGAGGGCGCCGCGGCTGCGTTTGCCGCTCGACACGCCACCACGGCAGAAATCGCCAACATGGACGCGATATTGTTGGAGTTCGAACAAGGCCAGGACCCCGTCGCGCACAACCAAACCTTTCACCAGGCGATCTACAACGCAGCCCACAACAGGCACCTGATCCGCTCGCTCAAGAGCCTCACAGACAGCACCTACCTGTTGGGCCGAAGCACGCTGGCCACCCAGGCTCGCGCCGATATTTCCCACACCGAGCACTGCGAGATGCTGGACGCGATACGCAGCCGTGACGAAGATTTGGCCCGAGAAACAGCACAAAGCCACATCCGCCACGCCTTGCTGGAGCGCCTGAAACTGCTGCGTCAGCCCCCTGCCCTTTGACCGTGTGGAAGCCCGCATGACACGCCCAAACCACCCCCTGAACACTGCACCTTCCAAAACGATGGACACCTTGGTGGGCGCCCTCGCGATCACGCTGATGAGCATCTTGGGCAGTACCGCTCAGGCCCAAACCTATCCCCAACGCCCTATCACGCTGATCGTGCCGTTTGCCCCAGGTGGGGGCACCGACAGCATCGCCAGAGACATGGCCAAAACGCTGGCTGAATCGCTTGGTCAGCCGGTGATCGTGGACAACCGGGGCGGTGGCGGTGGCGTGATCGGTGCCAACGCGGTGGCCAAGGCCGCAGCCGATGGCCACACGCTGCTGTTCGCCACCTCCACGCTGGTGACCAACGCCGCGTCAGAACCCGCAACCCCCTACCAGATCACCACAGATTTTTCTCCGGTGGCGATGATCGGCAGAGGCCCCCTGTTGGTGGTGGCCAGCAAAGCTTTGGGCGTGAAAACCGTGGCCCAGTTGACGGATGTGGCGAAAACCCGTCCGCAGGGCTTGAATTACTGTTCGGCAGGCAACGGCAGCATCAACCATCTGGCGGGGGAAGTGTTCCACCAGCAGACCAAGCTGAACCTCACACACGTGCCCTACAAAGGCAGTGGCCCCGCCACGCTGGATGTGTTGGCAGGCAGGATAGATTTGTTTTTCGCCACCGTACCGACCATCTTGCCCCATGTGCGTGAACAGCGCGTTGAGTTGTTGGCGACCACTGGCGCGCAGCGCTCTGCATTGTTTCCCAATACCCCCACCATGGCGGAGTCTGGCTACAAAGATTTCAACCTCAGCACCTGGTGGGGCGTGCTGGCGCCTGCCAAAACCCCCAAGGACATCGTTGACAAGCTGAACCAGGCCGTGAACGATGCCGCATCGCGAGACCCCGTCAAAAGTCGCCTGAGCAACGAAGGCGCTGACCCGATCAAAGGCAGTCCGGCAGACTTTGCGCAAACCCTGGCGCAAGAGATCACGTTGTGGCAGCGCGTGGCACGCAACGCTGGCCTGGTACCCGCGCTCAAATGAGTGTTTTCGCATCCCCATGACCGTTTTTTCCTTTTGAAAGTGTTGACCCCATGAACATCGTTGTGTTGCCAGGTGATGGCATCGGCCCTGAAACCATGGCGGTCACCGTCGATGTGCTCGAATGCCTGTCCCGGCAGTTCAAGCTGGACCTGTCTTTGCAGCATGACATTGCCGGGCATGCCAGTCTGCAAACCCATGGCGCCACCGTGACGCCAGCATTGCTGGACAAAGTTCGCCAGGCCGATGGCCTCATGTTGGGCCCCATGGCAACCTATGACTTCAAAGACGAAGCCAAAGGGGAGATCAACCCTTCTAAATTTTTCCGCAAAAGCCTGGACCTGTACGCTAACATCCGCCCTGCTCGAACCTACCCTGGCATGCCCGCCCGTTTGGGCGAATTTGACCTGGTGGTGGTGCGTGAGAACACCGAGGGCTTCTACGCCGACCGCAACATCGAATCTGGCAACAGCGAAATGCTGATCACGCCTGATGTGTCTATCTCGCTTCGGCGCATCACCCGCTCGTGCTGCGAGCGCATTGCGCGGTCGGCATTTGAGTTGGCAGCCACGCGCCGCCAGCACGTGACGCTGGTGCACAAAGCCAACGTGCTGAAGATAGGCGATGGCATGTTCCTGGACGAATGCCATCGCGTTGCCAAGGCATTTCCACAGGTCCAAGTGGACGACTTCATCGTCGACGCGATGATGGCCCACGTGGTGCGTGCGCCCGAACGTTTTGACGTGATCGTGACCACCAACATGTTTGGTGACATCCTCTCGGACCTTACCGCAGAGCTGTCTGGCAGCCTCGGACTCGGCGCGTCGTTGAATGCCGGTGTCGACCATGCCATGGGCCAGGCGGCGCATGGTTCTGCGCCCGACATTGCCGGTCAAGACGTGGCCAACCCTTTCTCGCTGGTGCTCTCCGCGTCTCTGCTGCTCAGGTGGTTTGGTCAGCGCCGAGGGCGATCAGCCTTCTTGCAGGCCAGCGACGCCATCGACCGTGCGGTGGAAGCCGCTATCGCGGCGGGTGAGGCCACGCGGGATGTCGGTGGCACGCTGGGCACGGCAGCAACTGGGCGGGCCTTGGTCGCCAGATTGCAAACCAGCTGACACGGCCCTCGCAAGGCCTTTGCACAATACAAACCCTGATACCACTGTTACAAAATGCGTCCAGAATTAGCATGCCAACCATCCACCCCTCACAGGAGTTCGACATGCAATTCAAAACGTTGATTCA
>CAZHDP010000274.1:0-5062 GCA_964531605.1 uncultured Burkholderiaceae bacterium
CCACAATGCCTTTGAGGGAATCGGGACGCCCGACGTGGTAGACCCCTCGGGAATCGCGCGCCATTTGCAGACCGTTGGCTTGCAAAGCGCCTTCCAGCAACATCACAGCCTGATCAGCAGAAACATCACCACGCGTGGCCATGGTGACGCTGCCTGAAATGGGGGGGTGCAACACGTAGTCCACCTTCAATATGTCAGCCAGCACCAAGCGCACCACATCGCCAATGGGGGCGTCTTCGAAGCGGAAGGCACTTCCAGGGCCTTGGGCTATCGGCTTTTCCGTGGACGGTGCGATCACCACCCCGGTGCCCCGCATCATTTTGGGCTGAGCTTCTGCGTCAATCCGCGACGGGTTGGCGGCTTCAACCGGTGGGTTTTGAACAGGCGGGTTTTGCCCCCACACCGAGACCACCCCGCTGCAAAGCAAGGTGATCAGGAAGACAGTGTTGCGAAAAAAAGTCATGGGTGTACCAGTTTAATCTTGGGTGCCGTCACGTCATCACATCGTCACGGCTTAGGGGCTGCAGGCCGCGGGCTGCCGCCAAAAACTGCGCCGCCGGGTTTGGGGGGCTCACCAGCAGGGGCGGAGGGCGATGAGGGACCGCCACCACCGGCCAGCCCCAGCGCGCCAGCCGCTGAACCAGATGCACGGACGGCCGATTGCGCCGCAGGCTGCGGTGCGTTCGCCGGGGCACTGGACAAGCGCGCCATGCGGAGGTCGACCACACGTTGCTCGTCTGCCTTGACAAACGTGGCGGTGCGGTCTGACACGGCTTTCAAAGACCACTCACCCACCTTGTCGCCTTTGGCCACACGCCGCATGCGGCCTTCGATGGTGGCCAAGATACCAGCATCAGGACCACTGCCAAACACCCCAACCATTTGTATGCCTTGGAGCGGGTCAGGTGGCGGCGGAGCCGTGGGTGGCGGTGGCGGTGGGGGCGGACGGCGACTGGGAGAAAACAATGGCTTTTCAATGATGTTCAAAAAGACCGACGCGTCTTCTACTTTGCCGGTGAGTTGTTCAGGCCACACCGGCACATCACCTTTGACCATGGCGGGTGCAGACCAGGTCACATGGCGAAGCTGCCCTTGCTCGTCTACCCACAGCCAAGCCAACACACCACACAAAGCGATATTGACCAGGCACAGCAACGGGAACAGGTAACGACGCATCATTTGCCCCGCATCACATAGAGGGTGAGCGCAATGGACAGGCGCTGTGGCGCCGTCGCGGTGACGTTGCCCATGATTTGGGCCACATAGCCCTCGACCCACACGGTAGGGTGACTCAAACTCAATGCAGCCATGGCAGCTTGGAAGCCGACAAGTTGTCCCTCCACACGCACGGAGAGCGCAATTTTCTCAAAAGGTGCAGCACTGGTCTTGACGGGCAGGATTTGGCTGCTCACCACATCCATACCGGCCGCGGTGAACACGGCACGCAGACGTTGCTGGGCATCGTTACCCACTTGGGTCGCGTCTTGACTGGCAGGGTAGGCGTGGAGGTTGATCAACGCCGTCGCACCTTCAATGGATTTGTCTAACTCTTGCGCATTGGCTTTCAGCCCCAAGAGGCGTGCATAACGCGGCTCAACCTCGTCCAGCTTTGACTGTGCACTCAAGTGCTTTTGATAAACGAACCATCCAGCCCATGACACGGGCAAGGCCACGGCTGCGAGCAACAGCGCAACAGCCAGCGCGTTGATGGGAGAAGGCATTTTCATGGTTTACCGCCTTTCGGCGTACTGGCAACCTGCTGGGGCGCCGAGGCCTTTGGCTGAGGGGCACTGCTTGACGCGGCACCAGAAGGAGGTGCGCTCGCGGGCGCACTCGCTGTTGCAGCCACAACCGCCACAGCTTCAACCGCTGCCGAGGCAGCCGCGACCGGTTTGGCCGCAGCACGCAGTGCCGTCAACTCGCCCGGCGCCAGCAAAAAATCAACGGTGAACGTGTCTTTGGTCCCGCCACTCGGACGGATGGCCGCTATTGGCGCCTTGACTTCCAGAAAGTCAGCCTGCGAGCTCAACAGTTGCATCAATGCTGCAGCGTTAGGCGTTTGACCATATAGGCTGACTTTGCGCCCCTGGATGCTCAGACTGACCAAGTTGGTGTCATCTGGCAGCACATCCGTCATCCGGCCCATCAAACGCATGGGGTCTACAGCATCTGAAGCCAAGGTCTTGATGGCATTGACTTTGTCGGTCAGGTCTTGCAGTTGCCCCCGTTTTCGGGTCAGTTCTGCAGTTTGCTCACCCAACCGCACATAGGCATGATTGGCATCTATCGCCCTGAACCTGAGCTGTGCGCTGGGGGTAATGGCAATGGCTGCGGCCAAGAGGCCAGCCAAACCCAAAAGACCCCACGCCAACCAACGCTTGCGCTGGGTCAACCGCTGCACCTGGTTCCCACCATAGCCAGCAAACGCCACGGCATTGCCCGCAGGGTCAAGCGCCCAGACCATCGGGGCAACCCGACCAGCCAACCGGTCTGCGCTCTGTGCGATAAACGCATCGATTTGACGCCGAGAGGCCGTCACCAATGACACCTGGCGTTGACCCATACCGGAGGCTTGCGAGGAATACCCCCAAACAAGATCCTCCGCTGGAAACGGGCTGGCACCCAAAACATTCAACTGCAAGGCATCGCGCACGTCTGAATCGGCCATGTCAGGCAAGTTGACACTTCGCCGCAGCAACAGGTCTTCGGGCAACTGAAGGGCAACAAACGGCGTTGATGCCTTGGTTTGGGGCGACACGCGAAGGGCAACACCGTCAGTAAGCCAGGTGTTTTGCGTGCCATCTGATCGCAACAGCGTCACAGCAGCCTCAGCCCCCATCCATGCAAAAACTGACCACGATGGCATGTCGCGCCAAGCATTGACCAAACCGTGCCAAAGCTTGCCGAGATCGGCGCTGGCGGAGGATGCAGTACTGGAAGTCACAAAGGTGTTCTGCTGGGTATCAGCTGGGTATCAGTTAGAAGGGACCGTGGACTCAATGCGGTGCGCGGTTCGAAAAGTGCGCCAAGGCACGCCGTCGCGATCACCAGGTAACAGGTCAACGCTGCGACTGGTGATGAAGACCTGGCCGTCCGCCAGCGCCACTTTCGCACTGGCATTCAAACGCAGGCTGATCGCAGTGTCTACAAACGCACCGTTGATGGCGGTCGTGTCCGCACCAGAACCGCCAGCGCTCCGGGCAGTGTCCATTTGGGCTGCTTTTTGCATATTGCCCTCCGCTAAAACAGCAAGCACATCTGTCATGGCAGCCATGACATTGACCTTGCCTCCCCCTCTGAGGTCAGCCGTCACCAAACCTTTGATTTTAGCATAGAGGGGGTAATCAAAGCCGGGAATGGACAGCAGGTCATCTGTGGACTCTAAGCCCAAAGGTACGCCTCGACCATCCTTTTTAGAACGTGCGTCTATCAGGTTGTTGGCCAAAACTTCCGCTTGCGACGGCTCTTGCTGTCCACCAAATCGAAACAAGGCAACGAGGAGTTCTTTGGGGGCGTTGTTCAGGTCAATCAACCCGTTCAAGGGCTGCAACTGAACGGAGATGACGTGCCCCCCATAATTGAAATCGGCCACGGTGAGCTTGTTCAGCGGCTGTGGACTCGCCTTGATCTGCTGCAGGGCCAGTTGTATGGCGGCATCCCCCAGAGCCTTTGCCTGCACCAACTGCCTCGCTTGTGATGTCCGCTTGGTCTCTTGCCGTGTCGCGTTTGTGAGACCCATCACGATCAGACTGAGCGCTGCAACCATCCAGAGCACAGCGATCAGCACCACGCCTTGGTCATGCGCTGGGCCATGCCGGGATGACAAGCGGGGGGTCATTGCGCGGCTCCACCGAACACGGCCACACCGCCAGAGCCAGCACCAAAAGGCATGGCTCGCAGGGGCACAAACAAGGGCGGCCACTCACCGTGAGCGGTACGGATTTGCAGTTTCACGGTGTACGGCAGCCGGTCTTCAACAGGCCAAACCGACGACCACACGAAAGGAGCCTCACGCCGGTCTTCGTAAGCCAATGTCATGCCCTGCACCCGCTCGACCAGCACACGCTGTTCAGCCAGGGACCAGTCTACGGCGCTGCCCGTGACAAAAGGCAAAAACCGAATGACAACCCCCTGATCCTCCGTACCGATGGCGGTTGTATCCCCCGTCAAAGGCTCGACAGACAACTTGAAAAAATACCGCCCACCAGCACCATCTCGTGCAGGCATGACCCCAACCCATGACACAGACTGCTCTGCCCCCTCAAACAGCACCGACGGCTTGCCAGATGCAGGCAATGCGTCTGATTTTCGCGCAGACACATTGCCCAACGCCGTCTGGATGAATGAGACGGCAACCCTGAACTCGTCCATGCGGGCAAGTCGCTGGTCCATGCGTTGCTCTGTTTGACCCATTCCTCGCAATGCACCGCCCATGGCGAGCATGATGAGAGACATCAACGACATCACCACCAACAGCTCTACCAAAGTAAAACCAGAGACAAGAACGGTTCGATGGCGACGTTGACTCATCGAGCGCCACCACGTGGAGGGGTTTTTGCAATCGGCCGCAGGGTGGTCACTTCGATTTGCCGCACTTGATCGGCATCACGCCAAGACACCTCGATCAACACTTCCTGCAATGCAACTGCTGAGGGCGACGAGCCATCCACCGATGTCTGGAATTTTTGACTTTGTACACGCCACATCAGGCCATCGACCTCACCTGCGTCATTCCAACCCTGCTCGCCCACCGAGTCGTTAGAGGCCAGCAGGGAGTCCACCAACATCACCGCACGCTGGCTCTGCTCTACGTGAACAATGGTCTTGATGTTGCCGCCCGTCACCTTGTAGAGCATCGCCAGCGAAATTGCCATGATGGAGAACGCCACCAGCAATTCCAGCAATGAAAACCCGCGTTGTGCAGCCCGCATGTCAGGGGGCCAAAGGCGCTTGAGAGATGCGACCAGACAGCCAATCGACCGTGAGTCGGGTTCCGTTGCCTACCGAACGCATGACATCAATGCTGCCACCGGTAGCCCCTCCTTGAGGCAAAAACCGTATC
>CAZHDP010000275.1:0-5061 GCA_964531605.1 uncultured Burkholderiaceae bacterium
GTTTGATTTATGTGCTGATGTTTGGCGCGCAGGGCTGGTTTGGCCCTTGGCTGCAGGCGCACGACATCAAGATCGTGTTTGCAGTCCCAGGCATTGTTTTGGCCACCGTGTTTGTCACGTTTCCTTTCATTGCCCGAGAGTTGATTCCGCTCATGCAAGCGCAAGGCAACGACGAAGAGCAAGCCGCCATCGTGCTGGGTGCCACAGGCTGGCAAACCTTTTGGTACGTCACCTTGCCCAACATCAAGTGGGGGCTGATCTACGGCGTGATCTTGTGCAATGCACGCGCCATGGGTGAGTTCGGTGCCGTGTCGGTCGTGTCAGGTCATATCCGGGGCCAGACCAACACCATGCCCCTGCACGTCGAGATTTTGTACAACGAATACCAATCTGTTGCTGCGTTCGCAGTGGCGTCATTGCTGGCCCTGTTGGCCTTGGTCACCCTGGGCATCAAGTCGGTGGTGGAGTGGCAGCACGAGCGTGCGTTGAAGGCCACTGCCGAGTTGCCGCCTGAGCGACCTGACAGCGTGGCAAGCACAACACCCGTTGTGAAAGCCCCGCCTCGGCCAGCGCTGGCCACGTCCGCTTACTTCACCTGAACACCTTAGACGCGAGAACTTCTCATGAGCATCGAAATCCGCAACATCCAAAAGCAGTTCGGCGACTTTCAAGCGCTGCGCAATGTCAGTCTCGACATCGAGTCCGGTGAACTGGTCGCCTTGCTTGGCCCGTCAGGCTGTGGCAAAACCACGCTGCTGCGCATCATCGCCGGGTTGGAGACCGCCGACAGTGGCAGCATTTTGTTCAGCGGGGAGGACACCACCGACGTGCACGTGCGCGAGCGGCAAGTGGGTTTTGTGTTCCAGCACTACGCGCTGTTTCGCCACATGACGGTGTTCGACAACGTCGCCTTCGGCCTGCGCATGAAGCCCCGGGCGCAGCGCCCCAGTGAGGCGCAGATCAAGCAAAAGGTGATGGACCTGCTGGGCTTGGTGCAATTGGATTGGTTGGCCGACCGTTACCCGTCCCAGTTGTCGGGTGGCCAGCGTCAACGCATTGCTTTGGCGCGTGCACTGGCGGTGGAGCCCAAGGTGCTGCTGCTGGACGAGCCCTTTGGTGCACTGGACGCCAAAGTGCGCAAAGAGCTGCGCCGATGGTTACGTCGCTTGCACGATGACCTGCATGTGACGAGTATTTTCGTGACCCATGACCAGGAAGAAGCCCTGGAAGTGGCCGACCGCGTGGTGTTGATGAACCGTGGGCACGTCGAGCAAATCGGTTCACCCCAAACGGTGTGGGACCATCCTGCCAGCCCGTTCGTGTATGGCTTTCTGGGCGATGTGAACCTGTTCCATGGCAGAGCGCACGAGGGTGAAGTGCTGATCGGCGCCGATAAACACGGTGTGCGTTTGGCGTCACCAGAGCACCAGGATGTGCAAGATGCCAAGGCGTTTGCCTATGTTCGACCGCACGATCTGTCGGTGCAGCGTTACACCTCGGGCACGCCATCAGACTCTGGCATTGTGGCCAAGCTCGACCGCGCCATCGTGGTGGGCCCGATCGCCCGCCTGGAGTTCACCCGCGAAGGCGGCTCCCACGCTGACGACAACGCGATCATTGAAGCTCAAATCCCAGCACAACAGTTCCGCGAGTTGGCGCTGCGCGACGGTGAAACGGTGCTGCTCACCCCGCGCCATGCGCGGGTGTTTGTAGAAACTGTGGTCGCATGAACCACGGTCATCCCATCACAGCTTGGCGATGGACACTTCTGTGGACTTGACCAGGGCCACAACCTCTGAGCCTTTGACCAGTTGAAGGTCGTCGACCGAGCGGGTGGTGATCACCGAGGTGACGATACCCCAAGGGGTTTCGACATCGACTTCAGAGACGACGTCGCCGCGGATGATCTCTTTGACTTTGCCGCGAAATTGATTGCGTACGTTGATGGCTTGAATGGACATGGGTTACTCCTTGAAAGTCCGTTGAAAAAAAGTTGACGAGTGTGTTGTGATGGCGATTTCAGATGGCCCAGCGCAGGCCAAACGCCGGCAGTCCGGGTGGGGCACGATGGACCTGAGGTTCGGGTTGATCGGGCTTTTGCAGCACACGGTCGAGGATGCGTTTTTCAATCCGCGCGAAGGCCGCATCGCCGTGCCAGCGGGGACGGGCAAGGGGGATGGCTTCGTCCAAAGCGATGCGTCCGTCCTCAATGAGGATGACGCGGTCCGCCAAGGCCACAGCTTCTTGCACGTCATGGGTGACCAACAGGGCCGTGAAGCGCTTGTCGAGCCACAGGTTTTCGATCAAACGGTGCATTTCCACCCGTGTGAGTGCGTCCAGTGCGCCCAGGGGTTCGTCCAGCAACAACAGGCTGGGGTTGTGAACCAGCGCACGGGCCAAGGCCACGCGCTGGCGTTGGCCGCCAGAGAGTTTGGACGGCCAGTCGTTCAGCCGATCGGCCAGACCTACCTGGGACAGCACCTCTTGGCCGCGTACCTTGGCACGTTCAGGCAAGCCTAGGGTGACGTTCTCGATCACTGTGCGCCAAGGCAACAAACGTGAGTCTTGGAACATGATGCGCGTTTGGGCGTTCAGGCCTTGCACGGCTGCACCGTCCAGCTGCAGTTCGCCCTCGCTGGCGGACTCCAGTCCGGCAACCAGGCGCAGCAGGGTGCTTTTGCCGCAACCGCTGCGGCCCACGATGGCCACAAATTGACCCGGCTCGATCGTGAGATGCGTGTTTTGCAGCACGGTACGTCCACCGTACCGTTTGGTCAGTGACTGGATGGTCAGGCGAACGCCGCCTTGGGTGCTTTGGGTAAATTGGGTATGGGAATCAGGATTGGGTGTCATGTCGTGCAACCTCAAGACTGTTTGGCTTGGTAGCCGGGATGCCAGCGCAGCCAGTAGCGCTCCAGACCGCGAGCAAAGATGTCGGCCAGTTTGCCCAGCAAGGCGTACAGCAGGATGCCGACCAAGACGATGTCGGTTTGCAGAAACTCCCTCGCGTTCATCGTCAGGTAGCCAATGCCTGCTTGAGCCGAAATGGTTTCTGCCACGATCAAAATCACCCACATCAAACCCAGCGAAAAGCGCAAGCCGACCAGGATGGAGGACAGCGCCCCGGGCAAGATGATGTCGCGGTAAAGCTGCCAGCGTGTCAGGCCATAGCTGCGACCCATCTCAATCAAGCCCGGGTCCACATTGCGTATGCCGTGGAAGGTGTTCAGGTAAATCGGAAAGAACACCGACACCGCAATCAAAAACAGCTTGGCCGTCTCGTCGATGCCGAACCACAAGATCACCAGCGGGATCAGTGACAACGCGGGGATGTTGCGCACCATTTGCACGCTGGAGTCCAGCAGCGTTTCGAACAACTTGACCGACCCCGTCAGCAAGCCCAAGGCCAAGCCCAGGCTGCCACCCACGGCCAGCCCAGACAAGGCACGCCAGGCGCTGACCTTCACGTGGGTCCACAGTTCTCCTGACTCGGCAAGCGTCCAGGCTGCTTCAATGACGCCAAGGGGAGCGGGCAGCACGCGACTGGCCAACCAGCCTTGTGAGGACGCGATCTGCCAGGCAACGATCAGCACCAGGGGCACCAGCCAGGGCAGCAAGCCTTGGCCCAGGCCAGCGGCCAGCGACCGCCATGCGGGGGGACGTGGCCATTTCCAAGTGGCTTGCGGCTCGGTGGGGTAGATGAGTGGTGTGGTCACGCGGTGCTCCATTCAGCGCTGCGCGGCGCGCAGTGCGACCGGGGCTTCGTTCCTGCCCACGGTTTCGCCGCGTGGGGCCACCAAGGTGGAGCCTTCTCCCTTGGCGTGGGCTGTGATGCCCAGGTGGGGAAACACCAACTCGGCAAAGCTGTAGGCCTCTTCGAGGTGAGGGTAGCCCGACAGCACGAAGGTTTCGGCACCGAGTTCCTGGTATTCCTTAAGGCGCCGGGCGATGGTTTCGCCGTCGCCAACCAAGGCGGTGCCTGCACCACCGCGCGACAGTCCGACACCTGCCCACAGGTTGGGGCTGATCTCCAACTTGGACCGGTTGCCGCCGTGCAGGGCACGCATGCGCCGCTGGCCTTCAGAGTCCATGTTGGCAAAGGCACTTTGGGCTTTGGCAATGGTGTCGTCGTCCAGGTGCTGAATGAGCTTGTCTGCGGCAGCCCAGGCTTCTTCGTTCGTCTCGCGCGGAATCACGTGCAGACGCACACCGAATTTGACTTTGCGCCCCAACTTGGCGGCACGTTGGCGCACGTCGTCGAACTTCTTGGCCACTTCAGCCGGTGGCTCGCCCCAGGTCAGGTACAGCTCAACCCTTTCTGCAGCCAAGTCGTGGGCGGCATCCGACGAGCCACCGAAGTAAATCGGTGGATGCGGTTGTTGCACGGGCGGGAACAGTTGTTTGGCACCTTTGACGTGGATGTGTTTGCCTTCGTGCGTGACCTCTTCGCCTGCGAGCAAACGGGTCCATACGTCGAGAAACTCGCGGGCGTGTTCATACCGTTCGTCGTGCGACAAAAAGGTGCCATCGGCAGCCATGTCGTCCGCATCACCCCCTGCTACCAGGTTGACCAGCAAGCGGCCCTCACTCAGCCGGTCAAAGGTGGCGGCTTGCCGCGCACTGACGGTGGGCGATACGGTGGTGGGGCGCAGCGCCACCAGGAATTTCAAGCGTCGGGTGACAGCGATCAGGCTCGACGCCACCACCCAAGGGTCTTCGCAGGAGCGACCGGTGGGCAGCAGCACGCCACCGTAGCCCAACTCGTCGGCAGCCTGGGCCACTTGTTTGAGGTAATGCAAATCGACAGCGCGGGCGCGGTGTGGGGTGCCCAGGTAGTGGCCGTCACCGTGAAGGGGAAGAAACCAAAAGATGTTCATGATTCGGTGTGGTGTGAGTGGATGAAATGTGAGGTTGCGATCAAGACAGGTTCACGGGTGCGGCGTGCAACAGGTTGAGCTTCTTGGGAATCAGCTTCAGCTCATAGAACGTGTCAGCGATGCGTTGTTGCTCGGCCAGGATGTCGCTGTTCACGGCCGTGGTGCCGAAGGCCGCGCGGCTGAG
>CAZHDP010000276.1:0-5036 GCA_964531605.1 uncultured Burkholderiaceae bacterium
AGGTGCTGATCAGGTAATAGTTGACGGCCGGGCGGCAGCTGGCGCAGCCGTTGGGGGTCTTCCAATTCAAGGCCGCGAAGGTGTCGGCCAGGGTCAGCAGCTTGTCTTGGCGTATGGCATCGCGCACCGCCTGGTGCCCGTGGTCGGTACAGGCGCACATGGCCTTGAGCTTGGGGGTAGCAGAGTAGTCGCCACCCGCCGTGAACATCAAAATCTGCTCGACCAAGCCGGTACAAGACCCACACGATGCGCTGGCTTTGGTGTGCTTGCGTACCTCGTCCAGGGTGAACAGGCCCTTTTCTTTGATCGCCTTGCAAATGGTGCCTTTGTTGACGCCATTGCAGCCGCAGACCTCGGCCTCATCGGGCATGCTCGCGGCTTTGTTGTGGCCTTCGTGACCCACGTCACCGATGTTGGACTCGCCAAACATCAGCTTGTCACGGATGTCGGCCACGTTGCGTCCGTCGCGCAGCAGCTTGAAGTAGTAGCTGCCGTCCACGGTGTCACCAAACATGCAGGCACCCACCAGCTTGTCGTCCTTCAAGACCAGCTTTTTATAGACCCCCCCACCAGGTGCATAGGGGTCACTCATCACAATTTCTTCGGTGCCTTCACCGCCCATGAAATTGCCTGCACTGAACAAATCGATGCCCGTCACCTTGAGTTTCGTGGACGTGAGCGAGCCGGTGTAGCGGCCAATGCCGAACTGCGCCAGGTGGTTGGCCGCCACCTTGGCTTGCTCAAACAACGGGGCCACCAGACCATAGGCGATGCCCCGGTGTGCCGCGCATTCGCCCACCGAATAGATGCGCGCATCGGTCACCGTTTGCAGCGTGTCGGTCACCACGATGCCGCGGTTGACGTGCAGGTTCATCTTTTCGGCCAACTCGGTGTTGGGGCGGATGCCAACCGCCATCACCACCAGATCAGCAGGCACCTCGGTGCCGTCTTTGAACTGAACCGCCTTCACGCGGCCTGCTTTGCCGTCTTGCTCGGTGCCCAGCAAGGCTTGCGTTTGGGCCCCCATCAAGAACTGCAAACCCCGGTCTTCCAGCGACTTTTGCAGCATCTGGCCTGCCACGCTGTCGAGTTGCCGCTCCATCAGCGTTGATGTGGCGTGCACCACGCTCACCGTCATGCCCCGGCGCATCAGGCCATTGGCGGCTTCCAGGCCCAGCAGGCCGCCACCAATCACCACCGCGTGCTTGTATTTTTGGGCGGCGTCGATCATCGCGTTGGTGTCGGCGATGTCGCGGTAGGCGATCACGCCCTCCAGGTCTTTGCCTGGCAGGGGCAGGATGAATGGGTTAGAGCCGGTGCACAGCAGCAGGCGGTCGTACTCGGCCTCGGTCACGCCGCCCTTGCCATCATCGGCACGCACGATGCGGCGCACGCGATCGACTTCAAACACCTTGTGTCCAGCGTGGAGCGTGATGTGGTTGTCGGTGTACCAGTCCCACGAGTTCAGCACGATTTCGTCCAGGGTCTGTTCACCCGCCAGCACGGGCGACAGCAGGATGCGGTTGTAGTTGGGGTGCGGCTCGGCGCCAAAGACGGTGATGTCGTACAGATCGGGCGCAATTTTGAGCAGCTCTTCCAGCGTGCGCACACCGGCCATGCCGTTACCCACCATCACGAGTTTGGATTTTTTCATGAGGACTCCATTCGTCAACAAGCGAAGCGCAAAAACAAAAACGGCGTCCTCACCTCACGGTCGGATCTCAGATCCGTCTGTGGGTGGGGACGCCATTGTCCGGGTGCTCCCCCCGTTCCGAGCGCCGTTGCATCGGATCGAGAGGGCCAGACCCTGTTTGGGGGGTCAGTGCTTGGTTTTAAGCAATGACTGTGCCAATTTCTTCACGCTCCTTGGGGCAAGTGAGTCCATGCCCAAAGCCATCCATGCCATCAGCGTTGCCAGCAAGGCCATTCCCCACGCGCTGAGGGCAGGGACCGCGGTCGTATTGGCCGCAGCGGGGCCTGCGGGCACGGCGGGTATGGCCACCGCCAGGCATGCGTTGGCAGCGCTCTGTGCTGCACCGTTGGGTGTCAAGGTGGCCACATTGTTCATGCCGCCGGGCCCGCTCAGTGGGTTCACCACAGCGCATTGACCGCTGCCCACCGTGTCGGTCAGGTTGGCCAACGTGGTGTAGCTCTGCACCAACATGAAGCTGTGCGTTGCACCAGGCGCGATTGCGGTGCCTGCCGGTGCCAGTGCCCACGGCCCCGCGCCTGCCAATGGCGCCGCCACTGTGGGGCAGCCCGCCGTGTTTTGGGCCGATTGGCACGTGGCCGCACCCAACGCAATGCCAGTACCGGGCAGGGGGTTGTCGCTCAAGGCGTAAGTGCCTGCACCCAGCCCCGTGTTGCGCACCGTGACCAGGTAACTGACGGGATTCACACCAGCCGCGCTGGTCACGGTCTTGCTGACCGACAACACCGGCGGGCCTGCGGCCACAGCAGGCCCAATGAAGCTGAGGGATTCCAGGTTGCCATTGCCACCCGTCGCGTTGTCGCCCACCATCACCAGCATGGCTGTCACGGTGGGGGTGGCCGCATCCCAAAAGCTCACCCAGCGGGTGGTGCCGTTGCCGCAATTGGTGGGCGTGCACGTGGCGCTGATGTCATTGGCATCTGACAAATTTTGCCGCGACACTTCGGTGCCGCCCGCAAACGTCACAACCTCGCCATGGGTGCCGCCTGCAGACGTTTCCAAATCGCCAAACCAGGCGCCAAAGCCGCTGGTGGGCTTGGGCGTGAGGTTGCATGCCCCGCCGCTTGCGCCAAAGAACTCAAACAAGATGGCATTGCGGCTGGCATTGGAGCCAAAAAGGCCATTCCAAAACACCGGTTGCGCGCCCACGGCGTAGAGCGATGCGGGCCGGGGTGCGGACCCTTGCAAGGTGTTGCTCACTGACAAATCGGGATCAGCGGCCGTTGCCGCAGTCAGCGTACCTTGGGCTGGGCCATTCATGTCGCGCCCCGAGATGCGCACGCACGTGCCGTCTGGGGTGGGGCCAATCATGTGCTGCGCGGCAATGGGGCTCACCGCGATGCCCGCAGTCCCCAGCGTCAAGTTGTGGCGTGTGGCTCCCGCGCCGCTGACGGCGGCATCCCACGCGTTGTCTTGAAGGTCAACAGCGGTGCGGTTGGCAATGGTGTTGGGCCCGACGTCGGTGCTGACGTAGAAGCTCGGCGCCGCGAAGGCCGTGGCGTGGGCTGCCGCACACATGCAGGCCCCCCCAAGATGGCGCGGCCATCGTCGATATCGCGCTGTGTACGACATGATTCCCCTTCCTCTGACTTTTGTCAGTCCATTTTAGGGGTGGGGGTGTCTTGCCATGAGGGTGGCCAACCGCTTGCAGTTGCCCTTTTGTCGATTAGTTTGGCATTCGCAGCTTGCCGGTGGTGGGCCAAGCTACGGCAAAGACCTGCGCGAATTCAGCTTTCACAGAGGCCAGAAAGCAGTGCTGTGCCCGTACTGGATCAGGACAAGCCACGGGACCGTCCGCTGCGAAAAAATGAACGTGGAAGTTTTCGACGATGGGTCTGACCCCAAGGGCGCTGTGCTCAAAGCGACCGCGCACTTTGGGGCTGACAAGGTTCATGCACTGGTCAGGCACAGCCACTGGTTGCCAGACGAGCTCAAGATTTGCGGTATGGCAATGGACGAGGACTGGGAAGAGTAGACAAGCCGGGTCACCATCCCAGGGGTCTGTTCACCCCCGCCAAACCGAGCCACCGCCCGCCGCCGCATCGCACCGCGCGCGGCCCAGCACTGCCAGGGTGTCCAAGATGCGGGGCAGGCTTTTCTTCCAGGCGCCCCGGCCTTTGAAGCGGGCTTCCACTTGTGCCAGTGTCAGGCCATCGGGTGCGGCGCTCAGGGTGTCGGCCACGGCGCGGACTTGCTCGGGCAGGTCGGTGGGCCAAGCTTGCTGTTCGGTGGCTTGGGCCGTGGTGTGGTGTCTCCCATGCGGAGGATGATAGCGGGGTGACCGGCAGGTCCGATCACCCCGCGCAGGGTCAGGCCGTCAATTTCTCCACATGCGCTTGGCGCGTGTACAAGAAGTCGATCACCGCTTTGCGGTATTGCTGGTAGTGGGTGTCTTCGGCCAGTTGCACGCGGTTGCGGGGGCGGGGCAGCTCAACGCTGAGCACTTCGCCGATGGTGGCAGCAGGGCCGTTGGTGAGCATCACGATTTTGTCGGACAGCAGCACGGCTTCGTCCACGTCGTGCGTCACCATCACCACAGTGCTTTGGGTGGTGGCCACGATTTGCAGCAGCTCGTCTTGCAGCTTGGCACGGGTGAGGGCATCGAGCGCGCCGAAGGGCTCGTCCATCAGCAGCACTTTGGGTTCCATCGACAAGGCGCGGGCAATGCCCACGCGTTGCTTCATGCCGCCTGAGATTTCGCCAGGGCGCTTTTGTGCTGCGGGCGTGAGGCCCACCAGGGCCAAGGCGGCGTCGGTGCGGGCTTTGAGTTGGGTTCGGTTCTCGGTGCCACCGAACACACGCTCTACCGCGAGGTACACATTTTCAAAGCACGTGAGCCAGGGCAGCAGGGAATGGTTTTGAAACACCACCGCACGCTCGGGACCAGGGCCTTTGATTTCGCGGTTGGCACAGATCAGGCTTCCTGTTGTGGGGTAGGTCAAGCCCGCGATCAGGTTGAGCAAGGTGGACTTGCCGCAGCCGGAGTGACCGATGAGGGTGACGAATTCGCCTTTCGCAATGTTCAGGTTCACGTCGCGCAGGGCAGGGAAGTAGCCCTTGGCGGTTTTGAAGGTTTGCTCCACGCCCTGGATTTCAATGAACTTGGTGGTCAAGCTGGTGTGCTGCTGGATTTGAGGGGTGGTGAGGTTGCGCATGGTGAACTCCTTGGGTCGCAGATTTCGTGTCAGGACTTGACTTCTTCAAACGTGAACGCGGTGGCAATTCTGATGAGCGCGTACTCCAAGATCAGGCCCACAACGCCAATCACAAAGATGGCGATGATGATGTTTTTGACGTTCAGGTTGTTCCACTCGTCCCACACCCA
>CAZHDP010000277.1:0-5032 GCA_964531605.1 uncultured Burkholderiaceae bacterium
ACCCTTGGCATCGAATGTGGCAATGCCCTGGCTCATGTTTTCCATGGTCAGCGCCAACTGGGTTGACGTTCGCTGAAGCTGGTCTGACGCGTCGCGCAAGTGCTGCTGCGCCTCCAGCCGGGCCATCTCTTGCCGCCTTGCGATCACCAACTGCGCCACGGTGGACTCCAAAGGCATCAGCATGTCCACGTCAGCACGCGTGTAGCCGCCCGCCTTGTTGGCCAGGCCAACCATGCCTACCATGCGCCCCTTGGCTTTGATCGGCACCGCCATGAAGTGCGTCAATGGCGGATGCCCTGGAGGCAGCCCCCCTCGCCGGGGGTCTTGAGCCGCGTCGTTGGCGATCACCACATCCTCGGTGACCAAAGCGGCGCCAAACAAGGTTTTCAGGTTGCGAAACTCCAACCCTGTGGGCACACCTTGGTCAAACCAACGCCGGGTGTCATCGTCCCACGCGATGTCGGTGATCGCATGTGTTTTCAAATAGGGCTTGTCCTGCTCATCGCGCAAGACCTCTGCGATGAACCCGTACCCGCTGCCCGAGAGTGTCAACACGTCAGAGAGCAAGCCATCAAACGCACGGCGATCGGCCGGGTCGGTGATGAAACGCATTTGCGCCCGGCTGATCACTTCAGCCAACAGGCTCTGGGCGGCCAACGCCGCTTGAAAATGCCGCCGCTCTGTCGCGTCTTGCACCACCCCGTACAACCGGGGCTCGTGGTCGGCCCCTTCCAGCACCATGCCCTTGACCTGCAACCAACGGGTACCACCAGTGGCATCGGCCAACTCGAGCTCAAGGTCCCAACCCTGCCCCCGCAACATCGCATCATCCAAAGCTGCCCTCAAGCGCGCCGCGTCCGCCGGGGCATACAGCGCAGTCAACCCCATCAGGTTCATGCGACTTCCCTCCGCCACGCCATGCAAAGCCTCGCATGGGCTGTCCCAATGAAAACGCTGGCTGCGCAAACCGTATTCCCAAGCCCCGAGGCCAGACAAGCGCCGCAGCGCCATCAACAGCCGGCTTTGGGCCAAAGCGTCTCCTGTGGGGTGGAACGAGGCAGGGTCGGAATGGGGCATGGTGACGGGACTCTTGAGGCAACGAGGTTAACCCAAGAGCACCGAGAAGAGAACTGCTTTGGCACCCAATGGCACCCAATGGCCCCCTGCAGATGCCCGACAATCAGGCCATCTGACCGTTTTGTGCACCTGCCCCTGCCGGGCCTGCCCCCCTCCTCCTGATGTCCAAAGAGATGCCTTCCGTCGCTCACCCCGAAACGCCTGCGGCGCCCCACACGCCCATGATGCAGCAGTACTTTGCCATCAAAGCAGAGTTCCCATCGACTTTGGTGTTTTACCGCATGGGGGATTTCTACGAGGTATTTTTTGCCGATGCCGAAAAGGCCGCTGGCCTGCTGGGCATCACGCTGACACAGCGCGGGCAATCAGGCGGCAAACCTGTGGTGATGGCTGGCGTACCGGTGCATGCGCTCGAAAACTACGTGGCCAAACTGATGACGTTTGGCGAATCGGTGGCGATTTGTGAGCAGGTCGGCGAGGTGGGTGCGAGCAAGGGCCCGGTCGAGCGCAAGGTCGTGCGCGTGCTCACCCCGGGCACGCTGACCGACGATTCGCTGCTGTCTGACAAAACCGAGTCCATGCTGCTGGCTGTGCACGAAGGCCCGCGCCACATGCTGGGCTTGGCCTGGATGAGCGTCACCCAAGGTGCGGTGCATTTGGCCGAATGCGACCCTGACAAACTCGGCGAATGGCTGGCCCGCATTGGGCCCAGCGAATGGCTGATCAGCGCAGACGTGTCCAAAGCGTTTGAAGCCCAATGCGATGCCTTGCTGGCCCAGTCCCCGAGCGGTCGTCGCTGCACCCTCACACGCCGCCCCGAATGGCAGTTTGAAACCGCCCTTGGGCAGCAGAAACTGCTGGCCCAGTTGCATGCGGCCAATTTGGCAGCCTGGGGCGCGCAGGAGCTGACCCAAGCCCATGCCGCTGCATCGGCCTTGCTGGCTTACGCCGAACACACCCAGGGGCGTGCCCTCACCCACGTGCAAAGCCTGCAGGTGCAGCGCAGCGACGCGCTGCTGGACTTGCCCCTGAGCACCCAGCGCAACCTGGAGCTGGTGCAAACGCTGCGGGGCGAAGCCGCGCCCACGCTGTTCTCGCTGCTGGACAGCTGCATCACCGGCATGGGCAGCCGATTGCTGAAAAGCTGGCTGCTGTCGCCTCCCCGTGATCGGGCCCAGGCCAGCCGCCGCCTCGACGCCATCACGGCCCTGCGCCAGCACAACACCTGGCAACACGTGCGTGAGCAACTCAAAGGCAGCAGCGACGTGGAACGCATCAGCGCGCGCATCGCATTGCGCCAAGTGCGCCCTCGCGAGCTCGTGGGCCTGCTTCAAACGCTATCAAAATCAGAGCATCAAAGTGCCATAAATAATGCCGAAAGTGCCTTTTTGAAGGCTATTTCTGCTGACTTGCGACCACCCCAAGGCTGCGCAGAACTGCTGCAACGCTCGCTGCTGCCTGAGCCTGCTGCCTTGCTGCGTGACGGTGGGGTCATCGCCCATGGGCTGGACGCTGAGCTGGACGAATTGCGCGCCATCCAGACCAACTGCGACAGCTTTTTGCTCGACCTCGAAGTCAAAGAAAAAGCCCGCACGGGCATCGCCAACCTGCGCGTGCAGTTCAACAAGGTACACGGCTTCTTCATCGAGGTCACGCAAGGGCAGATCGACAAAGTGCCCGACGACTACCGCCGCCGCCAAACACTGAAAAACGCCGAGCGTTTCATCACCCCTGAGCTCAAAGCCTTTGAAGACAAAGCCCTGTCTGCCCAAGAGCGTGCCCTGGCCCGTGAGAAATGGCTGTTTGAAGGCCTGTTAGACCAGCTGCAAGCCCATGTACCCGACCTGATGCGTCTGGCCAAAGCCATCGCCACGCTGGACGTGCTCGCGGCGCTGGCCGAGCGCTCGCTCACGCTGCACTGGTGCGCCCCCGACTTTGCCCGCGAGCCCTGCATCGAAATCCGGGGTGGCCGCCACCCTGTGGTCGAGGCCCGCTTGGCTGAAACCAAGGGCGTGAGCTTCATCGCCAACGACACGCTGTTGGGCAACAAGCAACGCATGCAGGTCATCACTGGCCCCAACATGGGCGGTAAATCCACCTACATGCGGCAGGTGGCGGTGATCGTGCTGTTGGCCTGCGTGGGCAGTTACGTGCCCGCTGAGCGCTGCCGTCTGGGCCCGATTGACGCCATCCACACCCGCATCGGCGCGGCGGACGACCTGGCCAACGCGCAATCGACCTTCATGGTTGAGATGACCGAGGCCGCACAAATCCTGCGCCAAGCCACACCGCAAAGCCTGGTGCTGATGGACGAGATTGGCCGGGGCACCTCGACCTTTGACGGCCTGGCGCTGGCCGCAGGCATTGCTGCCCACCTGCATGACAAAACCCAGGCCTTCACGCTGTTTGCCACCCACTATTTCGAACTGACCGAGTTCCCAGCCAACCACCACAGCGCCGTCAACCTGCATGTGAGCGCGGTCGAGTCGGGGGCAGACATCGTCTTCTTGCACCAAATCGAACCCGGCCCGGCAAGCCGCAGCTACGGTGTGCAGGTGGCCCGCTTGGCCGGCATGCCCACACCCGTGCTCAACCACGCCCGCACCAAACTCGCAGCCCTCGAAGCCCAGCAGTTGCAAGGCCAAGCCCAGGTGGACCTGTTCAGCGCCCCGCCCGAGCCGGAAACCAGCCCCCCCAGCGCCGTGGAAGCGATGCTGGCCGACCTGGACCCCGATGCATTGAGCCCGCGCGAAGCACTCGACGCGCTGTACCGGCTGAAAAAAATGAGCACCCCATCGGCATGAGCACCCCGTTCAACTACAAACACCTCTACTACTTCTGGGTGGTCGCCAAAGAGGGCGGCGTGTCTCGGGCGGCTGAAAAGTTGGGCATGGCGGTTCAAACTGTGAGCGCCCAAGTGCGCGAGTTGGAACGCACGCTGGGTTATGCATTGCTCAAACCCGCCGGGCGCGGTCTGGTTTTGACGGAAGCGGGCATCGTGGCCATGCAGCAGGCGGACCAGATTTTTCAGCTGGGCGAAAACCTGCCCGCCATGGTGCGCGACGCGGTCAGCGCGCCCACGGTGCGGCTGGCCGTGGGCATCTCGGACGGCTTGCCCAAATTGGTGGTGCACCGCTTGCTGCGCCCCGTGATCCCTGAGCGTCACCTGCGCCTGCTGTGCCACGAAGGCGAATTTGACGAGCTGCTGGGCGACTTGGCCTTGCACCGCCTGGACGTGGTGCTGTCAGACCGCCCCGCCCCCAACAACCCCAACATCAAGCTGTACAGCCATGCCCTGGGTTCGTCTGCCGTCGCTTGGTATGGCACGGCCGACTTGGTCGCTGCAGCGGGCCACAACTTCCCGCACAGCTTGGCTGACGTGCCGATGTTGCTGCCCACGGCCCACACGGCGGTGCGTGCCCGCCTCGACCACTGGCTGGAGCAGCGCGGTGTGCGCCCACGGGTGGTGGGCGAGTTTGAAGACAGCGCTTTGCTCAAAACTTTTGGCGCCAGCGGCATGGGGGTGTTCCCTGCCGCAGAGTGGACGCATGAAAACCTGATGACCCACTACGCCGTGCAACGCCTGGCGGCTTGCGACGGCGTGTCAGAGCACTTCTTTGCCATCGGCACTGAAAAGAAGGTGCACCACCCGCTGGTGCAACGGCTGTTGCAGCCAGCGATTTGAAACCTCACTTCGAGCGCGGGACGGTGCGCAGGCTCAGCCACACCGTCACTGCCAGGATGCCGACGACCACACCCAACGAGACCGCGACCGGGATTTTGTACACGTCGATCAAACACATTTTGGTGCCGATGAAGACCAGTATCACCGCCAAGCCGTAGTTCAACAGGTGGAAGCGGTTGGCCACGGCCGCCAGCAAGAAATACATGGCGCGCAGCCCCAGGATGGCGAACACGTTGCTGGTCAGCACGATGAACGGGTCCTTGGTGATGG
>CAZHDP010000278.1:0-4982 GCA_964531605.1 uncultured Burkholderiaceae bacterium
GTCGGGTGCTCAAAGCGCCCGAAAACTTTCTCAGCCAGCAGGGCATCAAAACCGTTTCGGCTGAGGCCAAAGCTGGGCGGCGGCATTTTCTGCGCGACGCTTTTGCCGCAGCGGCAGCGGGCATGTCCACCCATGCGTTTGCACAGGCAAACCCTGTGCCGTCTGACGGGGGGGATTCGGCCATTTTGAATCTTCAGGCGCATGCCACGACCTTAGGTCGAGGGGTTACCGATGGCTACGGCGTGCCTTCGTCGTATGAGTCCAACGTTCAACGTCGGCAGAGCCCAGGTCTGACGCAGACCACGCAGGCCTCTGTGGCGTTTGCACCGTTGCAGTCGTTGTTCGGCATTGTGACCCCGAGCGGTTTGCATTTCGAGCGTCACCACCAAGGCTGGTACGACATAGACCCTTCAAAGCACCGCTTCATGGTCAATGGCCTGGTCAAGACGCCCAAAGTGTTCACCATGGATGAGCTCATGCGCCTGCCGTCAGTTTCTCGCTTTCATTTCATTGAATGCGGGGCAAACACGGCAGTCGAGTGGGGCAATGTGGCTGTTCCCACGGTGCAATACACGCATGGCATGGTCTCTTGCAGTGAGTTCACTGGCGTACCGCTGATCACCCTGTTGGAATTGGCGGGGGCAGACCTGAAAAATGGAAAGTTTGTCTTGGCCGAAGGCGGCGATGGGTCGGCCATGACGCGAACGATCCCGATGAGCCTGATCACGTCTGGGGAAGTGCTGGTTGCCTATGGACAAAACGGGGAAATGCTCCGTCCTGGCAGTGGTTACCCGTTGCGCCTTGTGGTACCGGGGGTGCAAGGTGTCAGTTGGGTCAAGTACCTGCGCCGAATCGAGGTAGGGGACCAGCCCTACGCGACCAAAGATGAGGCCATTCACTACATGGACCTGATGCCTGATGGTTTGACCCGGCAGTACACCAGCCTTCAAGAGTGCAAAAGTGTGGTGACCACGCCCTCGGGTGGCCAAGTTTTGTTGGACAAAGGGTTCTACAACATCACCGGACTGGCGTGGTCAGGGCGAGGGAAGGTAAAAAGGGTTGACGTGTCCGTGGACGGCGGACGCCATTGGCGATCTGCTCGATTGGAGTCACCCGTGCTGTCCAAAGCGCTGACCCGTTTCAACTTGGACTGGGTGTGGGATGGCAAGCCTGCCCTCATCCAAAGCCGAGCCTTGGATGAGACTGGCTACGTGCAACCGACCTACCGCCAGCTGCGTGCAGTGAGAGGAACAAGGTCGATCTACCACAACAATGCCATACAAACTTGGTTGGTTCAAGAAGATGGCGAGGTGAAAAATGTCCAGCTTTCCTAAGGCGCTGCTGGCGATCGCGCTGGTGCTTGGCTCGTGGCACAGCACATCACTTGCGGACGACAAAAAGTACCCCGGAATTGGCCGCGCCGCCACCCCTAAAGAAGTGGCGGCCTGGGACATCGATGTGCGTCCTGACTTCAAAGGTTTGCCTGCAGGGGCTGGCTCGGTGGCCAAAGGTCAAGAGGTGTGGGAATCCAAATGCGCGCATTGCCATGGGGTGTTTGGTGAGTCCAATGAAGTCTTTTCCCCTCTGGTGGGTGGAACGACAGCCCAAGACATCAAAACGGGTCGGGTGGCCAACCTGTCGAGATCAGACTACCCCGGGCGCACCACGCTCATGAAGGTGGCCACCCTTTCTACCCTGTGGGATTACATCAACCGAGCCATGCCTTGGACCGCGCCCAAATCACTGACCACGGAGGAGGTGTACGCGGTGACCGCGTTTTTGTTGAACCTCGGAGGTGTGGTGCCAGACGAGTTCACCTTGTCAGACCAGAACATGGCCGAAGTGCAACAGAGGATGCCCAACCGCCATGGCATGAACACCCGGCATGCGATGTGGCCTGGTCGTGAGTTCTCTGGGACCAAAAAGACGGACACGCAAAACACAGCGTGCATGAAAAACTGCCAGACCGAGGCCAGCGTGTCCTCGCTGTTGCCTGACTTCGCCCGAAACGCGCACGGCAACTTGGCGTTGCAAAACCGGGTTGTTGGCGCACAGCATGGGGTCGACACCAGTCGTGTGGCCACGGTATCCATGGCAGCACCCCAGGCGCCAGCAACACCTCTGTCTTCACGCAAAGCGTCAGAGCCGCCGCCAGGTGTTGATGCTGCAGCAGTTCAATTGCTGCTGCAAAAACACAGCTGCACTGCCTGCCACGCGCAAACCAGCAAGGTCGTCGGACCCAGTTTTGCGGACATCGCGGCAAAGCATGCCGGCAAGATTGACTATCTGGCTGGCAAAATCAAGTCAGGCGGATCAGGCCTTTGGGGGGCTGTTCCGATGCCACCGCAGAGTTTGTCAGACCCTGAAGCGCAATCGATTGCAGCTTGGCTTGCAGCGGGAGCTGTCAAGTGATACTGCGGGCATACCCCGGCGACGGATGCGCTGAATTTACTTACCATTGACCTCATTTTTTGGAGAACCCCATGCACACACGCAGACAAGCGCTTGCACACACCGCAGTCGTTGCGGGCTTGTTGGCCTCGACAGGCCTTTTCCCTCAATTTGCGCATGCCGCCTTTAACAAATCGGCCTTCGATGCCAAGAGTGCGCAGGACGCCCTGAAGGCTTTGGGGGCTGGGGCCTTGGTGGCCAGCAGTGATGTCACCATCACAGGGCCAGACATCGCCGAAAACGGTGCAGTCGTGCCCATGGGCGTGAGCACGACTTTGACCGGTGTCAAGAGTTTGTTGCTACTGGTGGAGAAAAACCCCTCGCCATTGGTGGGCGTGTTCAACGTCTCTGACAGCGTTGAGCCTTCTTTCTCGACACGCGCCAAGATGGGGCAGTCGTCTGACGTGTATGCCGTGGCCATCATGGCTGACGGCAAAGCCTTGTTTGCCAAAAAAGAAGTCAAAGTGACGCTCGGAGGCTGTGGCGGTTGAGCGCCCCAACACCTCTTCACTTACACACCTCATTCACCAGTTCAGGAGTTTCAAAATGGCAGATCCCATGCGCATTCGCGCCCAAGCCAGCGGCGACAAAGCCACTGTTCGTGTGTTGATGGCCCACGAGATGGAAAGCGGGCAACGCAAAGACGCTGCGGGCAAGTTGGTGCCCGCTTGGCACATTCAAGAAGTGACCGCGACCCACAACGGCAAAACGGTATTGACCGCTGAGTGGGGCGGTGCGGTGTCTAAAAACCCTTTCTTGCAATTTGTCGTCAAAGGCGCCAAAGCCGGGGACAAAATTGCGGTGTCCTGGAAAGACAACAAAGGCGATACCCGTACCGACGAAGCCACCGTGTCCTGACCCCATCAGAGGCGACCATGAGACTCACCTACACCATTGCGGCCATTGTCATGGCGACAGGGTCTGTACCCTCGGCTCAGGCCCAAAAAACGGCCGTTCAATCGATTGAGGAATACCGGGCCATGTTGCAAGATGGCAATCCAGCTGATTTGTTTGAGGCCAAAGGCGAGGCGTTGTGGAAGCAAAAGCGCGGGCCCAAAAATGCCTCGCTGGAGCAGTGCGACATGGGCAAAGGCCCAGGTGTTTACAAGGGCGTGTTTGTTGAGTTGCCTCGGTATTTTGCGGATACCCAGCGCGTCCAGGACATGGAGTCCCGATTGCTGACTTGCATGGAGACGCTGCAAGGCTTGAACGCCGCTGACATTGCCGCAACACCGTTTGGCAAAGGTGAGCAAAACAACATGACTGCTTTGGCCACTTGGTTGGCATCAGAATCCAAAGACCAGCGGTTCAATTTACCCCAGGACCAACCGCAAGAAAAAATCGCCTATGAAGTCGGCAAACGTTTGTTTTTTCAACGGGGCGGACCACATGATTTTTCTTGCTCGTCTTGCCACGGGGAAGCGGGCAAACGGATCCGACTGCAGGACTTGCCTCAGTTGACCAAAAACCCCGGCGATGGCGTTGGCTTTGCCGCGTGGCCTGCCTATCGCGTGTCAAACGGACAAATGTGGGGCATGCAACAGCGCTTAAACGATTGTTATCGTCAGCAACGTTTTCCTTACCCCGGGTTCGGCAGTGACGCCACCATTGCACTCGGCGTCTATCTCGGTGTCAACAGCCACGGCTCCAAGTCTGTTGCGCCAGCCATCAAACGTTAATGCGGGAACAGCCATGCTGACCAAAACCAGTTTCGCGACATTTTTCAAAACCGCAATGTGGCTCGGTGCCGCGGTGGTGCTGGCCACGCCCGTTCAGGCGCAGCAAGCAGATACAAACACCAGGAACCAAGGGGTGTTTGACTTCTTGACCACGCAGGCCATCAAAAGCTCTTTCCGCGATCAAGGCATTGTGAAAGCCAGTGTTTTGGACACTGACGAAACCAATCGAGCATGCAGTGCTGCCGATGTGGCGGGTAAGCCTTTGGACAAGAAGACTGCTGCCGCCATTGAAAGTGCCAATTTGAAAACTGTCAAATGGCCAAGCAATGGAAAGTTCCTGGGTGATTGGCAGGAGGGCGAAAAAATCGCTCAAAGCGGTCGTGGCCTGACCTACAGTGATGACGCCAAAACCGTCAACGGGGGCAACTGCTACAACTGCCATCAGATGGATAAGAAAGAAATCTCTTTTGGCACCATCGGCCCTAGCTTGTACAACTACGGCAAGATCCGAGGGGTACTCGATCCCGCAAGTCCAGCCGCCAAGCCCATCGTCGAATACACCTGGGGCAAGATCTGGAACTCTAAGGCCTACAACGCCTGCTCTAACATGCCCCGTGCAGGACACATGGGCATTTTGAATGCATCTCAAATTGCGGACATCATGACGCTGCTGCTGGACCCCAAGTCCCCGGTCAACCAATGACCGCCCAAAGCCTGGCCATCGCCAGGCTTTTTTTGATCAAAACTTAAGTGGCTGCTGATTTATGAACCTCACCAAACGAGAGTTTTTCCAGGTCTTGGGTGCAGGCACCATGGCCGGTATGGGCTTGGCTCAGCATGCCGCCGCCGATG
>CAZHDP010000279.1:0-4959 GCA_964531605.1 uncultured Burkholderiaceae bacterium
CAGGGTTTGCGTTGACCGACATCACCTGCACGGGCTTGGGCGCGGGCGGCTCACAAACGTCCACCATCAATGCAGGCGGCGCTGGTGGGAAAGTGGTGTTGGACTCTTTGGCGGTCAACAGCGCCAACGTCGTGTGCACATTCACCAACGCCAAACTGCCCACCTTGACGCTTACCAAAACCAGCAACGGCGGCGCAGGCGGCTTCACCTTCACAGGCGACAACGGCTGGACCAGCCAAACCATCACCACTGCCGCTGCCGGCACGGGCGTGAGTGGCGCCACACAAGTGCTTGGTGCCGCCAACACCGTGACCACAATCACAGAAAGCGCGGCGACGGGCTACGTTGTCACTGACATGATTTGCACCGGCATAGGTGCCGCCAACAACGCCACCTATGACCTGGTCAATCGCTCGATCACATTGAGCGCGGCCGCAACAACAGTTGGCGCGGCCGTCAGCTGTAGCGTCACCAACACCAAACAAGCCGACATGCAATCGAGCACGACAGCCCCTGCGAGCGCGTTGGCAGGGCAAAGCGTGACGGTGAGCGGCACGTGTACCAATGCGGGCCCCAGTGCTGCCGATACGCCCACCTGTGCGCTGAGCGGTTTACCGGCTGGGGCGACCCAGTCATGCCTGCCCAGCCCCACGCCCACAAGCTTGCCAGCCGGGCAATGGATGACCTGCAGCAGCACCTTTACCGTGCCAAACAGTGGCACGCTGAACATCACCACGGCGGCTGGCGCCGCGACCACTGACCTGGTTGCCGCCAACAACACGATGACCAAACCTTTGAACATCATCCCTCAGGCGGACATGCAGGTCGTCGTCAGCGGGTTTCCCGCGACGGCCAACGCAGGCACTTCGGTCAGCGGTTTGGTCACTTGTCGAAACAACGGCCCCAGTGCGGCAAGCAATGCCAGTTGTGTGCCCTCCGGATTGCCCGTCGGTGCCACGGTGAATTGCCCTGTGCCGGCCAACCCCCTGGGCGTTGGTGGTGTGATCGCCTGTAACGTCAGTTTTGTGGTGCCCGTGGCGGGTGGTGTCACCGTGACTGGCACCGCATCGACCAGCACTGCCGACTCTGTCACCACCAATAACCAAGCTCAACAGTCGGTCGGCGTCGTGGCACAAGCGGACATGCAGGCGGGGACCTCGGTACCGGCAGGTGCCACAGCAGGACAAAGCGTCACCGTGAGCGGTACCTGCACCAACGCGGGCCCCAGCAGCGCCACCGCGGCAACCTGTGCACTCGGTGGATTGCCCGCAGGCGCCACCCAGTCCTGCACACCCGCGTCACCGGCGAGCAGCCTGGCATTGAATGCGGTCATCACGTGCACCAGCACCTTCAATGCGCCAGTCAGTGGCACCTTGAACATCTCCACCAATGCGGGCACAAGCACTGCTGACCCCGTGCCGAACAACAACACGGCAGCCAAATCCCTCACCATCTCGCCGCAAGCCGACTTGCAAGCAACGGTCAGTGGATTCCCTGCGAGCGCCAATGCAGGTACCCCCGTGAGCGGCACCGTCACCTGCACCAACACCGGTCCGAGCGACGCGGCCAACGTCAGCTGCGCGGTCACCGGGCTGCCCCCAGGCGCCTCCGTGGTTTGCGCGCCTCCGTCACCCGTCGCCTCCCTGGCCCTCAATGACAAAATCACGTGCAGCGTCAGCTTCACCGCCCCGGCCAGCGGCACCGTGAACGTGCGCGCGGCGGCCACCACCTCTACAACAGACCCGGTGAGCGCCAACAACACCGCAGGCATCGACGTCAGCGTCACCGCGCAAGCCGACATGCAAGCCACCACCACGGTGCCCAGCAACGTGAAGGCGGGCGACACCATCACGGTGTCTGGTGTGTGTTCTAACGCCGGTCCCAGCGATGCCGCAGCGCCGACGTGTGCACTCAGCGGACTGCCGGCCGGGGCCACGCAAAGTTGCCTGCCCAGCACCTTACCCAACCCGCTCACCAAAGGCAGCAGCGTCACCTGCACGAGCAGCAGCTTTGCCGCCCCGGCCACCGGCCCCCTGAACATCACCACCACCGCGGGCACCAGCACCCCAGACCCCGTGGCCACGAACAACGCGAACGTGGCGGTACTGGACATCATCCCCCAGGCCGACCTCGAAGCGACGGTCAACGACTTTCCTGCCACAGCCGATGGTGGCACGGCCGTCACGGGCACGCTCGTCTGCAAAAACAACGGCCCCAGCCCTGCGCTCAACCCCACATGCAGCGCCTTCTCACTGCCCACAGGCGCCACTGCCTCATGTCTGCCTTCACCTTTGCCCAGCGTGCTGGCCATGGGCGACAGCATCACCTGTAACGTCAGCTTCACCGCTCCTAATGGGCAGCCCACCGTTGTCACGATCACCGGCAAAGCGGGCAGTGACACGGCCGACCCGACCCCCGGCAACAACAGTGCCCAGCAATCGGTGGACGTCGTGCCCAAAGCCGACATGAAAGCCGTCACCACCGTGCCAGCCGTCGCCCCAGCCGCAGGCACGAACGTCATGGTCAGCGGTCTGTGCACCAACCTTGGCCCCAGCATCGCCACCACCCCCACCTGCGCCCTGAGTGGACTGCCCCCAGGGGCTTCTCAAAGCTGCACGCCCAGCCCGCTGCCCAGCACCTTGGCCATGGGTGACAGCATCAGCTGCAGCAGCACCTTCATCACCCCCAGCGGCGGAGCACTCAGCATCTCGACCACGGCAGGCAGCCTGACGCAAGACGATGTCACCGCCAACAATGCCCACACCGTTCCCCTGGGCATCGCCTTGCAAGCCGACATGGGCGCTAAATTGAGTGGCTTTGTGAGCAACCTGGACGCGGGCAGCACCGCCACAGGCACCCTCACGTGCACCAACGGCGGGCCCAGCATGGCGACATCGGCCTCTTGCGCGATCAGCGGACTGCCAGCTGGCGCCACAGTGAGTTGTGTTCCGGCCAGTCCGGTCGACAGCTTGGCCGTCGGCTCCAGCCTGGTGTGCAATATCAGCTACACGGTGCCTGCCAGTGGTGCCGTGAACCTCTCGGGCACGGCGAATTCCGCCACCACAGACCCCAGTGGCGCCAATAACGTGGACACCGCCACGCAGACCATCACGCCTCAAGCGGACATGCGCGCGAGTACTACCATGCCAGCCAGCGTGACTGCGGGGTAAATGGTGACGGTGAGTGGCACCTGTACCAATGCAGGCCCCAGCGATGCAGCCGGGCCTACCTGTGCTTTGGTGGGGTTGCCAGCCGGTGTGACCCAAAGCTGCGAGCCGAGCCCGCTGCCTGACCCGTTCACCAAAGGCAGCAGCATCACCTGCACGAGCAGCAGCTTTGCCGCACCGGTCAACGGTGCCCTGAGCGTCACAACCCGGGCGGCATCCACCACCGCGGACCCTGCGCCCTCGAACAACGACGACTTGAAGACCGTGAACGTTGCAACCCAAGCCGACATGCAGGCCACCACCACGGCGCCGGCTACTGCGTCGCCTGGAGAATCAGTGACCGTGTCTGCGCGGTGTACCAATGCGGGGCCCAGCACGGCTGATGCGCCAACCTGTGGCCTGAGCGGCTTGCCAGCGGGGGCCACGCAAAGCTGCTTCCCGAACAACCCTGCGAGTTTGGCTGTAGGCGACTCGATCATTTGCACCAGCACGTTCCCAGCGCCTGCCAGCGGCACGCTGACCTTCACCAGCACAGCGGGGAGCAACACCGCCGACCCAAGCCCGCTGAACAACACGGATCAACGCTCCATGCGCATCCTCGTGCCAGGTCTCACATCGGTGCCGATGCCCGCTGCGTGGCTGATCGCTTTGATGTTGGCCTTGGCGGCAGGGGTGTCGTTGCCCCGCGCTGTCAAGGCGAGGCAGCGTTTCAGGTAGGCCGGGTTAAACCACCTTGGCAATCGAAGCGCAAACGTAGTCGATGTTTTTGCTGTTCAGCGCCGCCACGCACATGCGCCCAGTGTCCGTGCCATAGACGCCAAATTCATTGCGCAGGCGAACCATTTGGTCTTTGGTCAGGCCCGAGTAGCTGAACATGCCGATTTGGCTGGTGATGAAGCCCATGTCTTGCTGGACGCCTGCTTCCTTGAGACCGTCCACCAGCTTTTGCCGCATGGCTTTGATGCGCACGCGCATCTCGGCCAACTCGTCTTCCCATTGGGCACGCAACTCTGGCGTGTTCAGCACGGTGGCTACCACGGTAGCGCCGTGAATTTGCGGGTTGCTGTAGTTGGTGCGAATCACAATTTTGAGTTGACTCAAGACGCGGTCGGCTTCTTCTTTGCTCTGGCACAACACACTCAAGGCACCAACGCGCTCGCCGTAGAGGCTGAAGCTCTTGCTGAACGAGGTGGACACAAAAAAGCTCAGGCCTGCAGCAACGAACTTGCCGATCACAGCGCCGTCTTCGGTGATGCCATGGCCAAAGCCTTGGTAAGCCATGTCCAGGAAAGGCACGATGTTCTTTTCTTTGACCACCGCAACCACTTGGTCCCACTGTGCGGCCGTGATGTCATAGCCGGTGGGGTTGTGGCAGCACGCATGCAGCACGGCCACTGTGCCTGCAGGGGCAGCTTTCAGGTCCGCCAACATGCCGTCAAAGTTGACGCCACGCTTCGCTGCGTCGTAGTAGGCATAGCTTTCAACCGTGAACCCAGCCTGTTGGAACAGCGCGCGGTGGTTTTCCCAGCTGGGGTCGCTGATCAGCACCTTGGCGTTGGGGTTGAGCTTTTTCAGGAAATCAGCGCCCACCTTCAGGCCGCCGGTGCCGCCGATGCCCTGGACGGTGGCCACGCGGCCAGATTTCACGGGTTCAGAGTCCGCGCCGAACACCAGGCCTTTGACGGCAGCATCGTAGGCCGCAACGCCGTCGATGGGCAGGTAGCCACGGGGTTTGGGTGCATCGGTCATCTGCTTTTCGACGGTTTGCACGCACTTGAGCAGTGGCAGCTTG
>CAZHDP010000280.1:0-4955 GCA_964531605.1 uncultured Burkholderiaceae bacterium
CATGACATTACTTCCACTACCCGCCTTTTCCGACAACTACATTTGGCTCTTGCACGATGGCATCGACGCCCTCGTTGTAGACCCCGGTGACGCACAACCTGTGCTGGACGCGTTGGATCGCTTCAAGCTGAAACTCGGCACGATTCTAGTCACGCACCACCACATGGACCATGTCGGCGGCGTTGACCGCTTGCGAGAGGCCACGGGTGCCACAGTCTATGGCCCTGCGCGCGAAAACATCCCCGCACCTTTGCACAAATTGAGCCAAGGTGACACCGTGACCGTGCTCGGCTTGGACTTTCAGGTGATGGATGTGCCTGGCCACACCGCCGGGCACATCGCCTACTGGGCACCTTCTCTGACCACAGACGGTCAAACGGCGCCCTTGCTGTTTTGTGGTGACACCCTGTTTTCAGGTGGCTGCGGCCGTCTGTTTGAGGGCACGCCAGCGCAAATGCTGGCATCGCTCGATGCTTTGGCGGCGCTGCCAGGCAACACCCACGTCTGTGCCACGCACGAGTACACGCTGAGCAACCTCAAGTTTGCCTTGGCGGTTGAACCTCATAACGTCGACCTGATCGCTTATGAACAGACTTGCCAGGCCTTGCGGGCAAGCGATCGTCCTACCTTGCCGTCCAACCTGACGCAAGAACTGAACATCAACCCGTTCTTGCGCACACGTTCACCCTCGGTGGTACAGGCAGCACGCCAGTTTGACCCCGCACTGGCACAGCGCCCTGACGATGACGTCGCTGTTTTTGCGGCCATTCGCGAGTGGAAGAACCAGTTCAAATGAGGAGGCTCCTCACGCTGGTGGGGTTGAGCCTGGTGCTGCTCAGCGCGTGCACCACCGCGCCCCATCGTCAGACCGACGGCCCTGCTTCCGCCACGGTGGGTGCAGGCGCATCACCCACAGAAAAATCCTCGGCCACTGCGCCACACACCGCTGGACAAAGGCACACTGGCGATCTGCAACCCATCACCGCTGGGCATGCCAGTGGTTTGAACGTGGCAGCCACCAGCGCACCCAAGGACTTGTGGGAACGCATACGCCGGGGCTACAACATTCCGAACCTGGAAAGTGACCTCGTCAGGGACCGCGAGCAGTGGTACACCGCTCGAGCAGACTACATCGTGCGGATGACCGAACGCTCGCGCAAGTACCTCTTCCACATCGTGGAAGAGCTTGAGCGTCGAAACATGCCCACTGAATTGGCCTTGCTGCCGTTCATCGAGAGTGCCTTCAACCCGCAAGCCATGTCGAGCGCCAAGGCCGCGGGCATGTGGCAGTTCATCCCCAGCACGGGCAAATACTTCGATCTCAAACAAAACATCTTCCGCGACGACAGGCGTGACGTGCTCGCGTCAACCCGGGCTGCGTTGGACTACCTGCAAAAGCTCTACGGCATGTTTGGTGACTGGCAGCTGGCCCTCGCCGCCTACAACTGGGGCGAAGGCAGCGTGCAACGCGCCATTGCCAAGAACCAACGCGCAGGCCTGGGCGTGACCTACAGTGACTTGAACATGCCGATGGAAACGCGCATGTACATCCCCAAATTGCAGGCGGTCAAAAACATCGTTGCAACGCCAGAGCAACTCAATGCACGTCTGCCTGACATCCCGAACCACCCGTACTTCCAGCAGGTTCCGATCAACCGTGACATCGACGTCGCGCTGGCGGCCAAGTTGGCCGAAGTGCCGTTGGAAGACTTCAAAGCGCTGAACCCGTCAGCCAATCGGCCTGTGATCCTCGCTGCGGGCACGCCACAGATTTTGCTGCCTTGGGACAACGCGACCGTGTTTCAACAGAACCTCGAGGCCTACACCGGTGGCCGTCTGGCAAGCTGGACCGCGTGGATTGCACCGAGCACCATGAAGCCTGCCGACGCCGCAAAACAAGTGGGCATGAGTGAGGCCGAGTTCCGCGCCATCAACAATGTGCCCCCTCGCATGCTGGTCAAAGCTGGTTCGACGCTGTTGGTTCCCCGCGCCAACCACAGGCACGAGGACGTGACCGTGACCGTCGCCGATAACGCACAACTCAGCCTGGCACCTGAAATCGTGTTGCACAAGAGCACGGTCAAAGCGAAAGGTGCGGAAACGGTGCTCAGTTTGGCCAAACGCTACAACGTCAGCGCCAGCAGCGTGGCGGAATGGAACAAAACCAGCACCACAGGCAAGTTCAAAGCCGGTCAAGCCGTGGTGGTGTATTTGCCCATGGCGGTCAAGACCAGCGCCAAGACTGCTTTGGCCCATGCCAACCGCCCAGCAGTGCGTGCGTCATCGGCCAAGGCCCCCGCCAGCAAAGGCCATCAAGCAGCACAAAAAATCCGCGTGGCCAAACGCTGACATCAACCCCGGAGTTTGTCCCTCGCTCGACGGGCAAACTCATTGGTGTAAGTGCGCGCCACATCAGCCTTGTCAATTTTCACGTTGGGCTCAAATTGCGACAACACCCGCAGCGCTGTGGGCGGTACATCGTCAGCCAGCAGGCCATCCAGCGCAAACGCTTCGCGGCTGTTATGGAAGGCCGTCAGATAAGCGGCACGGTCGCCGGCCATCAGTGCCTCAGGTACCACCCGATGGATGTCGCTTGCGCCCGCATTGTGCAGCCACCGGAGTGCCCGGGTCATGGCATGGCTCAAGGCCTGCACCGTGCCTGGTTGGCGCTGTACAAACTCACTTGGCGCAAACAGGCAAGCGCCGGGCATGGGACCGCCAAACACGTCTGCGGCCCCTTTCAGCGTTCGGGTATCGGCCATGATGCGCAACTCACCGCGCTGCTCCAGCTGGGTCATCAACGGGTCCATGTTGCACAGCGCGTCAATTTGCCCACTGCGCAGTGCTGCCACAGCGCCTGCCGAGGCGCCAACGCCGATGTAGTTGACGTCGGTTGACCGTAAACCGGCCTTGCCCAACACCAAACTGGCGACCACGTTGGACGCAGACGCGGGCGCCAGCACCCCAACATTGCGCCCCTTGAGTTCGGCCAACTGAGCCCCCATCGGAAACGATTTGACCGACACACCAAACGCGATCTGAGGCGTGCGCCCGAGTTGCATGAAAGACACCACGGTTTGGTGTTTGCCCCAGAGTTGCAAGACCTGCTCAAAAGGCCCACAAACAACATCTGCCGTGCCTGCGCTGAGGGCTTGTTGCGCACGCGCACCGCTGGGAGAGTCAATCACCTCGACATCCAATCCCTCTGCCGTGAAAAAGCCCAACTGCTCTGCGATGGTCAGTGGCAGGTAATACAAGGTACCCGCTTTGCCGCTCACGGCCAAGGTGAGTTTGTGCTTGTCTGGACGTTGAGCCAAAGCGGCACTGCTCACGCCAGCCACACCCGCAGCGACCGACAAGGCAAAGCCGCGGCGAGTAAGCTGTGGTGGAAACATGATGCGGCCCAGACCCTGTTGTGTTGTGGGCCTTGAGAATAGGCAAAAACAACGGTCAGCACATCAGGATGATCCCCTGCGGGAAAGTACGTAAGCACATTCCCCTTGCCCCGCTTTCGGGGGACGCCACAGGGCTCAGCGGTAGCCCAAAAAGAGGATGGCAATGTTGACCAACAGGCCCAACACCCAGACACCGGTGCGAACCGTTGCCGCATCGGCAACGTACATCATGATGTACAGCATGCGCAAGAACACATACACGAACGCCAGAATGTCCAGTGGACCCTGCGCTGCACCCAGTTGCTGGGCAATGATGACGGCACCCATGAAAAACGGCAATGCTTCGAAGCTGTTGGCCTGTGCCGCATTGGCACGGGCACGCCAGTCTTTTTGAGCAGCCAACCACACACGAGGGTTGTGGTTGTCGTAGCCACCATCCCGTCGCGATTTGCCAAACATCCCATACTTGGCAATGCCTGCACAGACGATGGGCAACAGCGCTGCCACCAACACACACCAATAAGCCACGGTGAAACGAGCCACGATCATGATGTCTACCTCCGGTCGACCAGCGCATGTGCGATGGTGCCTAAATCAACGTATTCCAATTCACTGCCCACAGGCACCCCACGCGCCAACCGGGTCACCTGTACACCCAGCCCCTTGAGCCCCTCGCTGATGACGTGCGCCGTTGCTTCGCCTTCCGCCGTGAAATTGGTGGCCAAAATCACCTCGGCCACCTCACGCGAACCGCTGTCGTTCACACGGCAAGCACGCTCAAACAATTGACGCAAACCAATGTCTTTGGGACCGATGCCGTCCAATGGACTGAGCTTGCCCATCAATACAAAATACAAGCCCTTGTAGGCCAGTGTGCGTTCCAATGCCGATTGGTCTGCAGGCGTTTCCACCACGCACAAGGTCGACCGGTCACGGCTTTCATCCGAGCAAGTGCTGCACACATCGTCTTGTGTGAACGTGTTGCACAGCGCACAGTGCTTCACTTCATTGGCCGCTTGGTGCAGAGCCTGAGACAGCAACTGAGCCCCAGCACGGTCATGTTGCATGAGGTGAAAAGCCATGCGAGAGGCCGATTTGGCCCCCACGCCGGGCAGGCGTCTGAGCGCTTGGATCAGCGCGTCAAGGGCGTTGGTGTTGACCAAACCAGATCAGAACGGGAATTTCATGCCGCCCGGCAAACCAGGCATGCCAGCGGTCAACTTGCCCATTTTTTCTTGGCTCAAATCTTCAGCCTTGCGCACCGCTGCGTTGAAGGCTGCAGCCACCAAGTCTTCGAGCATGTCTTTGTCATCCGCCAGCAAGCTGGGATCGATGGTGACGCGCTTGACGTCATGCTTGCACGTCATGGTGACTTTGACCATGCCGGCGCCGGACTCACCGGTCACTTCGATGTTGCCCAGCTCTTCTTGGGCTTTTTTCAGGTTGTCCTGCATGGCTTGCGCCTGCTTCATGAGGCCGGCGAGTTGTCCTTTGTTGAACATGGTGTGGTTTCCTTGTTGGGAATGAAGGGGGGATGGTCTCAGGCCCGCGCGGCCTTGA
>CAZHDP010000281.1:0-4944 GCA_964531605.1 uncultured Burkholderiaceae bacterium
CACCTCTCGCACACCCACTGCATGGGCTTGGCTGATCACATCGTCGTGGCCAAAACCGGTCACCATGATGATGTGGGGTTTTTTGGGCAGCAGCAACGCGTTGATTTTTTCGGCGGCCTGAAGCCCATCCATGCCTGGCATCTGCCAATCCATGAGCACGATGTCATAGGGGTTGGCTGATTGGGTTGCCCTCTCCACCGCCTGCAGTGCTTCTTGGCCACCTTCAACAGCGTCTGCCTTGAAACTCATGCGTGTCAACAATTCGAACAACACCTCTCGGGCGCTGGGGTTGTCGTCCACGATCAGCACGCGGCTGCCCCGAACATCCGTGGTGGGTTGCAAAGACGCAGGTGTGGTTTGCCCTTTACCCAGTCGCACCGTACACCAGAACGTAGAGCCTTTGCCTTGCTCGCTCTCAACGCCCACATCGCCGTCCATCAATTGCGTCAAACGTTTGCAGATGGCCAAACCCAGCCCGGTTCCGCCATATTTGCGTGAGGTAGAAGTGTCGGCTTGCTGGAAGCTCTGAAACAGCCTGGCCATTTGCTCTTGGCTCATGCCGATGCCCGTGTCTCTGACCTCCATGCGCAACAGCACGTCCGAGGGGGTCTCTTCCAACTTGCTGATCACTACTTTGATTTCGCCATGCTGTGTGAATTTCACAGCGTTGTTGCCAAAATTGATCAGCACTTGCCCTAGACGCAAGGGGTCACCAATCAGGTGGCGAGGGACATCGGAACCCACTTGAAGAATCAGCTCGATGCCCTTGCTGTTGGCTTTTTCTGCGATCAAGCCCGTGAACGTGCTCAGTACTTTTTCCAGCGGAAACTCAACCCGCTCCACCGTCAGTTTGTTGGCTTCGATTTTCGAAAAGTCGAGGATGTCGTTGATGATTTCCAGCAGGTGGTTGGACGCGTCAACGATTTTGGAGAGCATCCCTTTTTGACGCTCGTCGGTCAGGTTGCGTTTGAGCAGGTGAGACAGGCCCACGATGGCGTTCATGGGGGTACGGATTTCGTGGCTCATGTTGGCCAAAAAATCACTTTTGGCCTGGTTCGCCGAGTCGGCATCTTCTCGGGCCTTGTTCAACTCCACATTGGCTGTGACCAAGGCATTGGTGCGTTCCGCAAGCAGTTCTTCCAGGTGATTTCGGTGCTGTTCCAATTCTTCTTCGTCGCGACGTCGGTCTGTGATGTCGTCAAACATGCCGATGAAGTTGGTGATTTGCCCATCGGCGTCACGCAGGGTATTGATGCTCAGCCATTCGGCGTAAATCTTGCCTGATTTGGTTTTGTTGATGATCTCACCGTGCCAGTGGCCCTGCTGTTGAATGGACTGCCACATCGCTTCATAAAACGACTTGTCATGGCGTCCGGAGCTCAACAGCGATGTGCGTTGGCCCACAACCTCACTGGCGGTGTAGCCGGTGATGTCTGTGAAAGCCCGGTTGATGCGCAAGATGCGGTTGTGCTCATCGCTGATCACAATGCCCTGCGTGCTTTCTTCAAAGACTTGGTTCGTCAAACGCAGCTCAGCGTTTTTGCGCTGGAGTTTTTGAACCAGCTGGGTCAGCGAGCGAGAGAATTTTGCGATCTCTCCATCACCTTTGGGTTGCGGTATTTGGGCGGAGAGGTCGTCGTTGGTGATGAGTTGGTCTGCCGCGTTGCCAATGTCTTGCAGCGGTTTGAGCTGACGGTGCAAGATGCGCCATACCAATAAAGTAAAGATCAGGGCCGCGAGCACGCCCGTGCCGATGATGGTCCACCGCAGGTTTTTAGCGGGCTGGAGCGCCTTGGCCTCTGATTTGCGAACCACCACCGACCAGCCCATGCCCGGGTAGTTGCCAAAGCCATCGTCTTTGGCGACGGCCGTGAGGTAGCGTTGCCCATCAGGCCACTGGTCCACCGAGGTGTGCGTCCGTTTGGTTTGCTGGAAGGCGGCGTCAAGGTTGGTCAATTTGGTGGTCAACGATGGGATGGCTGGTGTGCCGATCAACACCTCTTGTTGGCGGTTCATCACCAGCAGTTCAATGCCTTCGTCGGCCAGTCTGTCCATCATGCGCTGTCGCGCATCAAATGCCCAATCCAAGCTGAGGTGCCCACAAATCACACCGATGAATTTGCCTTGATCGTCGTATACCGGGGCCGAAACATCGACCAGGCGCAGGGGTAAATCGTCCAGTTGTGGTCGAGGCAGCAATTTGGCCAGCAAGACGGCATCGTGTGCATCGCCGAAATTGAGCTTGTTTTTGGCTTTCAAAAACCAGTCACGCTGGCTCACATCTGCCCCTGCCAGCAGCCCATTGGTGCCGACAAGCACTTTGCCCGAGGCATCGGTGAGGCCTATCCAGGCGTAAAAAGGATTGGCCTTTTGGATGGAGTTGAGGAATTGCTGTTTTTCGTCATTTGAGCGGTTCCCTTTTTTGAACAGCTCTTGCCCCGCCACAAAGCTGATCTCGGTTCCCCGGCCATTCAAGTCTTGCGCCAACCGTGACGACATGCTCTGGGCGATGTGCTCCAGCAGCGTCAATTGGTCACGGTTGATTTGCTTTTCGCTGAAAACGCTCGCGAGTTGAGCCACCAGCAGTCCTGCCAAAATGGCCAGCGCCCCAATGGCGATCAGCAGTTGTGCTTTCAGACTGGATTTTTGAAACATTTGCACACATTGTCACAATTTTTGTCATTTTGTGTGTATCGCTCCTGATGGTTGAAATGTTTGTAGGGGTATGTGGTTTGTGTCAGGTCCTGGAGCGGGATGGTCACTTGGTTAAAATGGGTGCGCATCTCAAGAGGGCGCGGTCGATCCCGCGCTTTTTGCTTTTGTTGGTGTGTTCAGCGCTCGCTTTCGTTGGCGGTTCTTTTTGCCCCTTTGCTCTCTCAACATGATTCAAATCACCTTACCCGATGGCTCTTTGCGCGACTATGCAGGCCCAGTGACCGTGGCCGAGGTGGCCGCCTCGATTGGCTCTGGCTTGGCCAAGGCGGCACTGGCCGGCAAAGTGGACGGTTAGCTGGTGGATACGGGCTACCGCATGGAGTCAAATGCGGCACTGGCCATCATCACTGGCAAAGACGCTGACGGTTTGGAGGTGATCAGGCATTCGACCGCCCATTTGTTGGCCTATGCGGTGAAAGAGCTGTTTCCTGACGCACAGGTCACGATTGGTCCGGTGATTGACACTGGATTCTTTTACGATTTCTCCTACAAGCGTGCATTCACGCCTGAAGATTTGGTCGCGATCGAAAAGCGCATGACTGAGTTGGCTAATAAAGACGAGCCCGTGGTGCGCCGGGTGCTGCCCCGGGATGAGGCCGTGAACTACTTCAAAGGCCTGGGCGAGCATTACAAGGCCGAGATCATTGCCAGCATTCCGGCCAACGAGGATGTGTCTTTGTACCGCGAAGGTGCTTTTGAAGATTTGTGCCGCGGGCCACACGTTCCGAGCACGGGCAAGCTCAAACATTTCAAATTGATGAAGGTTGCTGGTGCCTATTGGCGTGGCGACCACCGCAATGAAATGCTGCAGCGCATTTACGGGACGGCATGGGCAACCAAAGACGAACTGCAGCAGTACCTGACGATGTTGGAAGAGGCTGAAAAGCGCGACCACCGTAAGCTCGGTAAAGAACTGGATTTGTTCCACATTGACGACCATTCCCCAGGAACGGTGTTTTGGCACCCCAAAGGTTGGACCGTTTGGCAAGGCGTGGAGCAGTACATGCGCCGCGTCTACCGCGACAACGGCTACCAAGAGGTCAAAGGTCCTCAGATCTTGGATCAAGGGCTGTGGGAGAAATCCGGCCACTGGGACAAGTACCGCGAAAACATGTTTGTGACGGAGTCTGAGAAGCGCGATTACGCACTCAAGCCGATGAACTGTCCGGGCCACATCATCATTTTCAAGCAGGGTATCAAGAGCTACCGCGATTTGCCGCTGCGGTTTGGTGAGTTTGGCCAGTGCCACCGCAATGAACCCAGTGGCGGTCTGCACGGCATCATGCGCGTGCGGGCTTTCACGCAAGATGATGGTCACATTTTCTGCACCGAGGACCAGATCCAGTCGGAAGTGGTCGCTTTCACAACGCTGCTGCAAAAGGTCTACAAAGACTTTGGTTTCACCAACATCATCTACAAGCTCTCTACTCGACCAGAAAAACGCATTGGGTCAGAGGAGAGCTGGGACCGTGCTGAAAATGCGTTGGCCGAGGGCTTGCGTGCTTCCGGGTGTGATTTTGAATACCTGCCAGGGGAGGGCGCTTTTTATGGCCCCAAGATCGAGTACACACTGAAGGATGCGCTGGGTCGTCCTTGGCAATGCGGCACCATTCAAGTGGACCCCAACATGCCAGAGCGTTTGGGCGCGGAATATGTGGCCGAAGACGGGTCACGCAAGCACCCCATCATGCTGCATCGCGCCATCGTCGGAAGCTTGGAGCGGTTCATTGGTATTTTGGTCGAGCAGCACGCTGGCGCGCTGCCTGTTTGGCTTGCACCAACCCAAGTTGCCGTGCTCAACATCACCGACGGACAGGCCGATTACGCTCAGGATGTGGCCAAAGCGCTGCAAAATCAAGGGCTTAGGGTCAATCTTGACCTCCACAATGAGAAAATTACGTATAAAATACGCAAGCATTCAATGCAGAAGCTGCCGTACATCCTTGTTCTTGGTGACAAAGAGAAAGCAGCAGGTGCCGTTGCGGTACGCGCCCGAGGCAATCTTGACCTCGGTGTGATGTCCCTTGATGCGTTCATTGAGCGCGCCAAGAGTGACATTGCTTCCAAAGTTTGACGTTCGACAGATTTCTCCCGAAATTTTGACAACCTCTTGACCGGTGAGCGATAGCGCAAGGGTTTGCGCTGTCGTCGTTGACAGTGAATTTTTCTGAGGAGTTGAGCCATAGCTACTGAATTCCGTGACCGTCGCCACCGCGAGGAACGCAAACA
>CAZHDP010000282.1:0-993 GCA_964531605.1 uncultured Burkholderiaceae bacterium
CAATGAGACCTATGAACCGCCGTTTCGGGCGTCGATTGTGATCAGCCAAAACAACCCGGTGCAGGCCAGCCAGGCCATCATGGAGCGGATCTGCCACATGACGTTTGACACGCGTGGCTTCACCCCCAAGAGCTATGACGCAGCCCGCGCGCTGGAGAAGGTGGAGATTGAGAGCGTGAGCGGCTTTGTGCTTGCTGCGCTCAAGCGCGAGGCTGAGGTGATGGCGGTGGTGACCGAGCAGACCGAGTCACTTTCTCAGTTTTTGCTGACACAAGACGGCATTCAAAAGCCCCGCATTGCCAAGAACCATGCGCAGCTGCTGGCACTGGCCACGGCGATGCGCTCGGTTGTACGCATGTCTGACGATCAGTTTGAGGCGGTGCAAAACCAGATCGTGACGATGGCCCGCGAGCGCCAACAGTCGATCAACGCCGACCACCCGCTGGTGCAAGAGTTTTGGGAGACGTTTGATTACCTGGACACGCTGGGCGCCACAACAGCATCGGGCTTCCGTGATGACAAGCCCAACCTGAACCACAGCAACCGCGCTGAAGAGATCTGGGTGAACCTGAACGAGTACTACGAGAAGGCCTCGGCACACAGGCAGCAGGTGCCCGCCATGGGCGACCTGAAGAAGGTGCTCAAAACCAGCAAGAGCCGCCGCTTCATCGAGATCAAACCTGTGTCTAGCGCCATCAAGCGCCGCAGCGAGTTGGACACCCCCAAGACCGTGTACTGCTGGCTTTTTGAGCGCGCCTCGGCCAAGCCCCGCAAGTCCTGAACCCCTATCAATGACGTCAACCCATGGAGCCTGTCATGACATTGAAAAAGACGACACCCAGTGTGAGCAGTTACAGCGCAGCCTTCCGGTACCGGAATGCCGCGAGCACCGACATTCGCAAGACGTTTGAGCGTGTTCGCAAACAGATGAAAGTGGCTCAGCAACAAGCTGACGAGGCCGAGCAGAAGGCTCAGGAGCAAGAACAGCAGCAA
>CAZHDP010000282.1:1003-4935 GCA_964531605.1 uncultured Burkholderiaceae bacterium
ACGCCCGTTCGTCGAGGCCTTGGTGCAGGCCCAGGCGCAGTTGGACTTGGGCGTGGTTGTGGCCTTGCCTCAGCGTGCCAGGGGTGTCCAGTGATGGCCGAGGCAGAAGTGCGCCAGGTGCAAGCCATTGCCCACCGCCTGCATGACGCCAGCAGTGGGGCGTATCGGTCTTGTGCGCTGTGCGCCCATGGCGATGAGAGGGGTATGCACTGCCATGCGCCGGGCTTGCATGTGGGGCCATCAGGTATGCCCGCTGCACAGGTGCGGGGCTCTCATGGCGCGTGTGGGCCTCATGGTTTGCTGCTGGAGGTGTCATGAACACCGACACCACTTCAACAACCTGCCTGCCAGAGGCCTTGCTGCGGGCTACTTGCCAGTTTTTGGCGGTGAAGTTTCCGGGATGGCCCAGCACCTATGAAGAGGCCATGGCTGACCCTCTGCGCCGCCGCCTGGTTGAGATCAATGCCAAGCACCCACCCACGCCCAGCAGGGCCGTGGTGACACCCCTGCAGCGGCCCACCCTCACGGCCGTGCCACTGCCACCACTGGGCAAGTTGCCCCTGTTTGACCACAAGCGCGCAGCCTCGGGTGAGCGCGATGACGACTGATCACCCACAACGCCTTTTCACTTTTTGGAGCATCGAATGATTACCCCTGAATTCACTTGGCCACACGCTTTGGATGTGCGCATTCTGGGCCTGACTGGCGAGCATTGCGCTGGCAAAGACACCTGCGCGCTGGCGTTGGTGCGGCATGGTTATCGCCAGATCGCTTTTGCTGACGCATTACGCCACGAGGTCATGGCCGCGTTCCACGTTGATGCACTGGAGCTGACCAACCGCCACACCAAAGAGGTGCCGTCCCCCGCGCTGTGCATCGTGCGGTGCCTGGACCAGGCGTTTGTGGAATTGAGCATCAGCAAGGGCTGGGATTTGAAGGTGCCCCGCAGTGCCCGCTGGATCCTGCAGCGCTGGGGAACGGAATACCGCCGCGAGGCAGATCCAGATTACTGGACCAACAAGGTGCGCGCTCGGATTTTGAGCATGGTGGGCTATGGCTGGCGCAATTTTGTGATCACCGATGTGATCTTTCACAACGAAGAGGATGTGCTGCGCCGCATGGGTGGCAAGCTGGTGCGGGTTCACCGGCCGGAATTGCAGTCGGCGCTGGCCGCTGAGACTGTGGCGCATGCGAGCCGCCTGGTGCCGTTGCTGCCGGTGGATGGTGACATCGTGAACGATGGGTCTTTGGCCGCGCTGGCCCAAAAGACCGAGCAGGCGGTGGCAGGGCTTTTTGGGGTGGACGCCTTGTACCCGTTCATTCAACAGGAGGTGCGCGATGCTGCTTAATTTTCAACGTGGCTTTGCCGCCAATGTGTGGCTGGGCAAGAAGCGCCAAACGATACGAGCCATGGGGAATCGCCGCGACGTGCCCAAGGTGGGCGATTTGGCGCATTGCTATTCGGGGCTGCGCACTGCCAACGCTGTGCAGCTCGGGCGGTGGCTGATCAGCCGCGTGGATGTGATCAGCTTTTCGCTGACCGAGTGCGGCATGGAGTGGGTTTCATTGAATGGCAATGCCGCGAGCGTGCGCGAGTTCAACGCCCTGGCCACCGCAGACGGGTTTGAGAGTGGCGCAGCCATGAACACCTGGTTCAAAAACAACCATGCGCCAGGCGCTTTCATGGGCTGGGTGGTGGCTTGGGATTGGTGCCGGAAGGGACAGACCAAGGGCCTGACTGAGGCGGGTTTGAAGGCGTATGGGAGGGTTGCATGATGATCAAAGAAATCAGACACGCGCATTTGTTTTGCGGCTTGGGTGGCGGTGCCAAGGGCTTCAACGGGGCGAGCCCCCGCGTGGGCAACATGACCGCCAAGTTCAGGTGCATTGGTGGCATTGATGTGGACCCGGCTGGCATTGCTGACTTTGCCCGCTTGAGTGGCGTGCCGGGCAAGGTGATGGACCTGTTTGACCGCGAGCAGTTTGCGGCGTTTCACGGCCGAGAGCCCGGCACTGGTTGGCGTGAGGCTGTGCCGGCCGATGTGCACGCCGCGTTTGGCCATGAGCATCCGCACATTGTGTTTTTGTCGGCCCCGTGCAAAGGGTTCAGTGGCTTGCTGAGCGAGGGGAAGAGCAAGACCGACAAATACCAGGCGTTGAATCGTCTCACGCTGCGCGGCATCTGGTTGATATTGGAGGCCTACCGTGATGATCCTGTTGAGTTGCTGGTGTTTGAGAACGTCCCCCGCATTGCCACCCGTGGGAGGCATCTGTTGGACCAGATCACCAGTCTGCTGCGGTCATATGGCTACGCCGTAGCTGAGACCACCCACGATTGTGGCGAGCTGGGCGGTTTGGCCCAGAGCCGCAAGCGGTTTTTGCTGGTGGCCAGGCACATTGAGCGGGTACCGCCGTTCTTGTACGAGCCTGACAAAAAGGCGTTGCGCGCCGTGGGGGAGGTGCTGGGGCGCCTGCCGCTGCCCGGTGACTTAAGTGCAGGACCTATGCACCGTGTGCCTGCCCTGCAATGGAAGACGTGGGTGCGGCTGGCGTTTGTGGAGGCGGGGAGCGACTGGCGTAGCCTGAACAAGCTGGCCGTTGAAAACGGGCATCTGCGGGATTACCTGGTGGTGCCGGAGATGCACAGCGGCATGCTGGGTGTGCAAGACTGGTCGAGCCCCAGCACGACCATCACGGGCAAGGGCAGGCCCAACAACGGAAATTTCTCAGTGACAGATCCACGCTTTGACCAGTCGGCAAAGTGGCGTGATGGCCAAGCCTATGGGGTTCGGAATTGGGACGCGTCGACCGGCGCGATTGCCGGACAGCAAAGCCCTGGCCAGGGGGCGTATGCGGTGGCTGATGTGCGCCACATGGGGCCTGCCAAGCATTCGAATGAGTTCCGCATTGTTCCTTGGACCAGATCAGGCCAGGCTGTCACAAGCGCACATGGCACGGGGCAGGCGGTGGCGGATCCACGGCCGCAGGCGCAGGCCTTTTGCAAATACGAAGTGACTGGCTATACCCAGGCAGCGGGCACCGTCATCAGTGGCAGCACCACCGGCCAAGGGGCCTATGCGGTGGCAGACCCCCGGCCGGGCATGCAGCGGGTGCAAGGCGATGCCTATTTGACCAATGGCCACTACGGCGTGGTGCCTTGGGAGGGTGCCAGTGGTGCAGTCAGTGCGTCGGCTTGTCACGACAACGGGAGTTGGTCGGTTGCCGACCCACGCATGCCCGAGCTGGCCGACAAGCTGGTGTGTCGCATCGTGGCCCTGGATGGCACTTGGCACCGACCCTTCACCACGCTCGAGCTGGCTGCATTGCAATCGTTGGTGGATCCAGAGGAGCAATTGGAGCTGGATGGATTGAGTGACCAGGCGTGGCGCGAGCGCATCGGGAACGCAGTGCCGCCTGAAGCTGCAAGGGCGATTGCGGAGGTGATGGGGACCACGTTGCTGTTGGCGTGGTCTGGGGAAACCTTCATGTTGTCTGCGCAGCCGATTTGGGTTCGGGACGTGGCGGTGGCGTTGAGTGTGCGGGGAGGTACTGCCGTATGAATGTGGTTCAGTTTGACAGGACGCAGGAGGCGATTTCGTTGCTGCAGCGCGCTGTGGCGCTGCTGGGTGACGACGTGAGCGGCAATGTGTTGCGGAAGACTGAGCGCCTGCTCAGGCGCTCGGACGTGGAGGCAAAAACAGGGCTCAAGAAGACGGCGATTTACAGTCGAATCAAAGCCGGGACGTTCCCTGCCTCAGTGGACATTGGCCCCGGAGTGGTTCGCTGGCGCGAAGGGGAGATTGACGCTTGGTTGATGAAGCACAAAAGAACTGGCAGCTGACAGTCGTGACGGAGTTCAACTGGGGCTGCCATGAGCCCCGGTGTGTAAGTGGGCGTTGTACACCTTCACTTGAATTTGCGACAGTGAGCCA
>CAZHDP010000283.1:0-4927 GCA_964531605.1 uncultured Burkholderiaceae bacterium
GACGCTGGGCGATCGCGTTTGCGTTGGCTGGTCAGCCGTGACGTCAACCCGCTGACCGAGGCGCAAGTGCGCGAAAGCGCCATCGAGACGCTGGCGGAGAACCTCAACGATTCGGTGGTGGCGCCGCTGTTTTGGTTTGCGCTGTTGGGCCTGCCTGGTGCGGCGCTGTACCGCTTTGCCAACACGGCCGATGCCATGTGGGGCTACCGGGGCGAGCGCTCGGGCCGGGTGTGGGAATGGGCCGGCAAGTGGGCTGCTCGGGCGGACGACGTGTTGTCTTGGGTGCCAGCCCGGCTCACCGCGTGGGGCTTGTGGCTGACTTCATCGGTGCCGTGGTCAACGCTTGCGCAGCAAGCCCGGCTGACGCCCTCGCCCAACAGCGGCTGGCCCATGGCGGCCATGGCGTTGCGGTTGGGGGTGCGCCTGGGCAAGCCAGGGGCATACACCTTGGCTGCAAGCTCACCCGAGCCCGTGGCTGCGGATACACTTGCCGCTCTTATTTGGGCTCAAAAAACCTTGTTTCGGCTTTTGGGTATTGGTTTTGTTGCTATGGTTGTCATAGCGTTGATGTCGTCAAGGTTTCGGTTGTGAATCTGAGTGTTTCTTGTCATGGTGGCCCAGATGCCTTGGGCGTGCCGCTGTTTGATTTTTCGACCAACAGCAATGCCGCGGGCCCTTGCCCCAGCGCTGTCGATGCGCTGCAGCAGGCCGATGTCACCCGTTACCCCGATCCGCAGTACACCGCCTTGCGGGCGTCGCTGGCAGCGTTGCATGGGGTCGATGTGTCGCGCGTGGTGTTGGCGGCCAGCGCCAGTGAGTTCATCTTGCGCATGAGCTTGGCCGTGGCGCAAGGCGAGGGCACTCGCACGGTGTGGATGCCCCCTGCTTGTTATGAAGACTACCGCTCATCTGCCCGGGCCGCAGGCCTGCAAGGGGTGGACGACGCGCAGCAGGCGGCCTTGCTGTGGGCATGCGAGCCGTCCAGCCCCCAGGGGCAAGCTGAGCCAGGCTTGGCCGAACGCATCAAAGCGCTCACCCCGCAACAGGTGATGGTGTGGGACGCGGCCTATGCACCCCTGCGTTTGTCCGGCAAGCCTCAGGTGAAAGGTCGCGCAAAAGATGCGGTATGGCAGTTGTGGACGCCCAACAAGGCCTTGGGGCTCACGGGGGTGCGTGCGGCGTATGCCATCGCACCCAAAGTGGCCATGACCCGCCGTGCCGGGGCCGAAGCGCAAGCACTTGCGCAACAACAAGCCCATTTGATGGACAGGTTGACGGCACTGCAGCCTTCATGGCCTTTGGGTGCGCATGGGGTGGCGTTGCTGCACGTTTGGGCGAGAGCGGATGTCCAACATTGGCTGTATGACAGCCTGGCTACCTTGACCGCGTGGAAAGCGAGGCAGGTCGCCGTGTGCGAAGGCTTGGGCTGGCAAGTGATGCCCAGCGAGGCCAACTACATGGTCGCTCAGCCCGGCGTGGACGACATGGCCGCCACCCTGTTGGCCTTGCGCCAGCAGGGCATCAAATTGCGCGACGCCGCGTCGTTTGGGCTGCCTGGTCAGGTGCGATTGGCCGTGCTGCCACCGCCTGCTCAAGATGCGTTGGCCCAGGCCTGGCAAGCGCTGGTGTCAGGGGGTCTGCAACTGGTTCACCAGCTTGCCGACGTCGGCCACGGTCACGAGTGACTGAGCCGCGTCGTACCAAGCTTGTGCCACCGCAGGTGACATGTTTGGTGGCAGGTGGTCGATGAATTTGCGCTCGAGCTGGGCGGCGCTCATGGGCATGCTGGGTGCCCCCAAGGCGTCGGTGCGGTCGCACACCCAGCGTTGTCCGCGTGCGCTGACCGTGATCCGCGAGGGTCGCTCGCTGCGGTAGCGCTCGTCCATTTCGGCACTGGCGCTCACTGACAGCCGCGTGCACAGGGCCTGGGTTTGTGGGTCTTGTCTGGCCTCATCCCCAAAGTGCGACAGGGTGACGTTGCCAAAGCGCAGCGCAGTGGCCATCACGAACGGGAACGACAGTTGGCTGCTGGCGAAGTCAGCCCAGCCCACCTCGGCATGCTCAGCGGCGATGCTGTAGGTTTCAACCTCGATGCGGTCAACCTCGTGCGCCTGCAGCTGGTGTGTTTCTTTCAGGTGCAGCAACGCATCGACTGCCGGGTGCAGGTGGCGACAGCAAGGCCAGGGTTTGAGGTAGCAGTCGGCAATGCCCCAGGGGCGCGATGGGGGCCAATCTGAGGTGGCATCGGTGCAGGCTTGCGCGTTGTGGGGCAAGCCCGCGAACGCTTGCAAGAAGCCGTCTTTGCCCTCCAGCACGGACGGTGGGCCCTCCAGCCCTTGTTCGGCAAACAGCACAGCCATCACGCCTTCTCGTGCAGCGTGCCCAGGGTGCAGCCGTTTGACATCGGCACCGCCCGCGACAAAGGCGAACAAACCGCTGGCAGAACTTGCGGCCAACCCGATGGCGTGTTGCCACTGTGGCAACGGCAATTGGCGCAGGTGGGCGGCAGCCACGGCAGCGCCAAACACACCAGCCGTGGCCGTGGGGTGAAAACCGCGATGACGCATGGCCGGGTGGGCCAGCCGGGCGATCACGGTCATGGCCTCGTACCCGGCCACCACGGCCTCAAGCAACTGCTGCCCGCTCACCGCTTGGCCACGGTTGCTGCGCTCACAAGCCACTGCCAGGGCGGCGGGGATCACCACCACGCCGGGGTGCGCTGAACCCCCCCGGTAACCGTCGTCCAATTCCAGGCCATGGCCTGCTGCCGCACCGAGGTAGGCCGCGTCCAACAGGTCCCAGCGTCGGCTGTGTCCCAGCACCGGCACGGTGCCTCCTGCGGGGCGTACAGCTGCCAGACCGGCGGCGGCGCGGGTGGTCAGCGTTTGGGTGCTGCCCGCCAGCATGACACCCAAGGTGTCGGTGAGGTGGCGTTGCGCGGCTGCTTGGGTGCTCGCGTCCAGCTCAGCCCAGCGCACGCCTTTGGCGAAGGCGGTGAGGGCGTGGGTCAGGCCGGGCGTGACAGGCGTTTGAGGGGTACTGGGAACGTGAGACATGGCAGTGGGTGAGCGGGGCAGATGGGTAGGTTGGAGACGGGTAGCTTGGAGGTGGGGGCCGTTCAGCGAAACCAGTCGCACAACAGGCGGTTGGTGTCAGGCGCCGACTCGTACTGCACCCAGTGGCCACAGTCGGGCAGGATGTGCAATGCGTTGTCTGCAGCCTGCAGGGCTTGCAAGCGAGGGCCCACGATGGCGGGATCGGCGGTGACGTCATGTTCACCCCAGAGCAACAGGGTGGGCAAGTTGATCTGTTGCAGCCGTTCCCCGAGGGCCGCCGAGCGTGAAATGGGCTTGCTGCGAAAACGGGTGGCCGTGCCTGACCGTGCTTGCACCTGCAGGGCCAGCGCGTCGATGCTGGCTTCATGGTGGAGCATGAGGGACGCCAAGTTGTTGTGAAAAGCAGCTTGAAGTGTCTCTGGGGTGGTGGCTTGACGCCAGTTGACCATCTCCCGGGTTTGGCGTCGCTGGCCACCATGGCCCCCTGGCCCCAACAAGGCCACGCGGCGCAGGCTCAGGCCTCGGTCGGCGGCGCTGGCCGCGAGGTCGGCTGCCACCAAGCCCCCAAAGGAAAAGCCTGCCAAGTCCACTGCTGGGACTTGGGCGACAGCTTGTCGCCAGGTTTGCGCCAGCATGTCCAACAGCATGGTGTAGTCGCGGTGTGGGTCCATGTCCGCAGAGTGGCGGGGTGGATGGTCGGAGTCACCAAACCCCGGCATGTTGGGTACGTGCACCGTGTGGCCCGCGTCCACCAGGGCCTGCACATTGCGCACCCAGTGCAACCAGCTGCCATGCCCCCCATGCAACAACACCAGTGCGGGGCCTGTCCCCCAACTGCGCCAGTGCACATGGGCCTCTTGCCAGGCCACACGCTGGTGGCGTGCCGACGCATTGAGGGCGTCTATGGCCTGGTGGGCTGCCGAGGTGGTGGTCAACGGTGGGAAGTGTGCGGCGGTCATGCTTGCAGGATAAGGGCATCAACGGCCAGCACGCCCTGGCCTTCGGGCATCACCATCAACGGGTTGATCTCGGCTTCGGCAACCTTCAGGTCTGGACGCAGCCCCAATTGGGACAAGGCCACCACGGCGTGTGCCAAGGCATCGAGGTCCCCCTTGGGGCGGCCACGCAAACCCGTCAGGCTTTGCAAAAAGCGAACCTCTTGGACCATCTCACGGGCGGTATCAAGGGTCACTGGCGCGAGACGCAGGCTGCGGTCGCGCATCACTTCGGCCCAAATGCCGCCTGCCGCCAGCATCACCAGGGGGCCAGCGTCGGGGTCAAAGCGGTAACCCAGCAAGACTTCGCCCAAGCCTTTGCACATCGTTTGCACGAGTGCGTTGTCTACCGGTACGTTTGGCGCATGCGCGGCCAGGTTGCTGCGCAGGGTGGCCAGTGCGGCTTGCAGGCCAGGGGCATCGGTCACCCCCAGTACCACGCCACCCACATCGGTTTTGTGAGGAATGGCGGCGCTGCAGACCTTCACGGCCAAGGGGTAGGCCAAGTGCAGATCGGTGGGTGCGCTCACGTCACCGTGCAGCGGTAACAGCGCACAGGGGGCGTGCGGCAAACCAAGTTGGTCCAACACAGCATACGCTTGGTCTTCACTCAAAAACGCTGCATCGGCTGGGGCTGACAACAGCGGCGGTATGGGCGTTGGCACACGCCGTGCGAAAGTGGCTGCGATGGCGTCGCCACAGGCCTCAGGTGAGCGAAAGCAGGGCACTCCTGCCGCAGTCAATGCCGCAATGGCTTCAGGGGCCTCGGGCACGATCATGGCGGCCAGTGGTTTGGCGCTGCCCGCACTGTCAATGATGGGTTTCACGGCGAGTTGTGGGTTGAACCGCGCCGACGAACCCACAACGGCCAGCACC
>CAZHDP010000284.1:0-4916 GCA_964531605.1 uncultured Burkholderiaceae bacterium
AGTTTTTTCAGCGAAGCCTTCGATCATACACCAGTTTTTAGAACTAACGCAAATCAAATCGCGAACTTTTCAATAAAGTGGTAGGACGTACAAGATTCGAACTTGTGACCAACGGATTAAAAGTCCGCTGCTCTACCAACTGAGCTAACGTCCCACTCGTTTCGCGAAGCCTCAGATTCTAGCACGAAAAATCGTAGCACTGGCGCATTTGGCAAAAAATTTACAGAGATTTCGCAATCTGATCCAAAACAAAGCCAGAAGCACACATGCCAAAAGTAGCCGTCACACTGACCAAAGAGCCGTAACCATGGCAATTCAACGAACCGTCACTGGCGACGACCTGACACGAAACATCTGGCACCGAAACAGGCTCTCGGCTAAACACGCACATGACACGGAGGGACTTGGCCAACTTCAGAGACGGACGACTCTTCCTCAAGTTGTACCGCACACGCGCCAGTAAAGGATCGTGCGTCACGGCAGAAAGGTCATCCAACTCTACCTGATGAGCCCACCTCTTTCCACCTGCGGCCGCGACAGACACAAACGCATAACCATTGTCATTGGCACGCAAAGCGTGCTCCGCCATCGCCGTTTTAGTCTTGACTTGATCGCAGGCGTCCACAACGCCGCTTACGCCATCAGGACACAGGGCATTCCAGTTGTCTGGCGTGACAAACTCTTCTATGCAGTGCACCACACACTCCGGGTTGATAGCGCCTATTCTTTCTTTCATTGCCACCACCTTGGCCATGCCGATCGTCTGGTCCAACGCATGAATCTGCCGATTGATGTTGGACTCCGCAACGTGATCCATGTCAATCAGCGTCAAACAGCCAACGCCACTTCTGGCCAATGATTCAGCGGCCCAAGACCCCACACCACCGATACCGACCACGACCACATGAGCATGACGAATCGATTCTGCGCCGCGCACGCCATACAGTCGATCTAAACCTGAGAAGCGCCTAGACAAATCAACGTCAGACGCAGCAGACGGGGAAACACTCACCCCATTTGCTCCAAACGCCATGACTGGTAACGCAATGCAAGCACAGCCCCGATCACAATGAAGATCACAGCCACCACACTGGTCAAACTCAAGGTTGACAAACCGCTGAGCCCCTGCCCCACCGTACACCCCATCGCGGTGACGCCACCAACGCCCATCAACGTTGCACCGACCAGGTGATTGGCGACATCTTCCGTGCCACCAAAGCCTTCCCATCGGAAAGAGCCATCCAACTTGGCACTGAGGAACGACCCCAGGGCAACGCCTGCCACTGCGACGATACCCAGAGAAAGTGTCTTGCTCTTATCGCTGAAAAACATCACCCAATCCAAACTGTAGGCCATCGGTGCAACAAATGAAAATGCTTCAGCACGGCCAGAGTTGGTGGCCACAAAAACCTCTTGCAGTGTCTCGGGATGCTCAGCAACGTAACCCCAATGACCGCTGACCCACCACACCGCGACAACGATACCCCCGATACCCAGGCCTGCCGTCAGGTTTGACCAACGGCGAAATTCGGCATCCAGCAAAGTCCAAACGATCAACGCACCACCGATACCAAGGGCGCAAAAAAGTACCGCATTGAGAGGGGGAAAACCGAACTGAGCTGAGAGCAATGCGGGAATGGTCGCCAATCCATCAAACTCAACGGCAATCGAGTCCACCGTCGCAACCCTGATCACAGCAGTCAGTCCCCGCAACGTGGCAAAAGCAGAAATACCAATCACCAGAAAAACCACCATCGACTTCAAACTGCCGCTGCCAATGCGCACCAAGGTCTTACTACCGCAACCCGAGGCCAAGACCATGCCGAAACCGAACATCAAACCACCCACCATGGCGGACAACCACAGCCAGCGCCTGCTGGCGTAAATCGTTTTGGACAAATCAAGTTGCCCGGCGTAAGCGAGACACCCCACCCCGACCACCGCAACACCGATCGCCAGTACCCACTGACGCATCCGGGTCCAGTCATCCATGTTGACAATGTCACTGACTGCCCCCATGGTGCAAAAGTGCGTTCGATGCGCAAGGGCACCAAACAACACGGCCAATGCGGCAACCGCCCATAACAACGTATGGGTCAGGCTGACCAACTGCACCATGTCCATGTCCATTTCTGTACCTTGCTTATTTGAGTTTGGACACCCGTTCGCGCGCAGCTGAGGCGGCTTCTGATTGAGGGTAGGCCTTCAGCAGATCTTCCAGTGTCTTGCGTGCACCTCGGCTGTCTTTGAGTTCAATCTGACAGTTAGCAGCGGACAGCAAAGCCTCAGCCGCGCGCGCATGATCAGCAAACTGAGTCGCAAACGCCCTGAAGTTGGCCAGCGCCTCTTTGAACTCGCGATTTGCGTATTGCGCATTCGCCAACCAAAAGAACGCGCTGGGCACGTAAGCTGATTGAGGATAACGCTTCAGGAACTCCGAAAAAGCGGTCTGGGCAGGACCAAAGTCACCCTTGCGGAACACAGCAAAGGCAGCGTCATAGTCCCGCTTTTCCACGGGCTCAACACTGAACTCTTTACCATCCAGCGTCACTTTGACAGGCTCAAAGCGTCGCAGACGATCATCAACACCCGCCGCAAGGTCTTTTTGCCGACGTTGCGCCTCGGCAAGATCGCGTGCCAGTTGTTCGTTTTGCCCACGCAACCTGGAAACGTCCTGTTTTAACGCTTCAATTTGATTTTGCAAGTCCAGCAGGGCACCTCGCAACTGCCCCCCCTCCTCGTTGGCCCGCTTGTTTTCATCGGTCAACCGTCGATTGGCCTCTTCTGATGACAAACGAACAGCCTCGACACGCTGGCGGAGATCAAGAATGGCTTTTCTGGCCTCTTCGTCATCAAAAAGTCCTGCGTGGCTGACGGATGCACCCGCAAGCCAACAAGCCAACGAAACAAGTCTCAACAGGGAAAAAATACGCATGCCAACAGTGCCCTTGAAGATCATGGACGGTAGGTGACTTCAGCCCGACGGTTCTTGGCCAGAGAAGCCTCATCCGAGCCAGTTGCCGCAGGTTTTTCTTTACCGTAACTCACGGCGTCCAATTGCGCATCAGCAACGCCAAGCAAGCCCAACGCACGACGCACCGCTTCCGCACGCTTTTGGCCCAAGGCCAAGTTGTACTCGCGCCCACCACGCTCATCGGTGTGCCCCTCAATGGAGGCTTTGCGGTTTTTATCGGCTTTCAGATAGCGCGCCTGCGCATCCAAAACCGACTGGAATTCCGATTTGATGACAAAACTGTCGTAATCAAAATAAACCACGCGCGATCCTGCTGGCCCAGGCCCCGTCTGACCAGACTTGCTCAAATCAACTGGCGCCACATCCCGAGAATTGACACCACTGCCCTGCCCCGACGCACCATCGGTACCTGCAGTCACCGCTGGTTTGACGGCAGTTCCGGCACGGTCCTCTACGGGGGCTGCATCGTCTAATTTGACGCCCGAGGCGCAACCTGCCAGAAACGCGACCAAAGCACTGGCCAACATCAATTTTTTCATCATCATTCACTCCGTATCAATACAAATCTGAAACGAAAGCCGAGACCTTCGTTGTGGTGGAAATGGTAGCCGACTGGCGGCACCTTATTTTTGGATTGGGCCCCAATCCGGCTCACGGATATCGCCCGCTTGACTGCCCAGTCGGGCTTTGATCTTTCCATCCAGGGTGGTCGTCATCAACGCTTCCCGGCCCTGGACTTGGGTGGCATACACGATCAAACGGCTGTTGGGGGCAAAACTGGGGCTTTCATCGGCCACCGTGTCGGTAAGTGAGGTCACATTGCCTGAAGCCAACTCCAACGCATGCAATTTGAAGGCGCCATTCACCCTTGAGATGTAGGCAAGCCAGCGTCCATCGGGGCTCACCGAAGGCGATATGTTGTAGCCCCCAGTAAAGGTCACGCGCTCGGCATTTCCGCCACTGGCGGGCATGCGGTAAATCTGAGGAGACCCCCCCCTGTCACTGACAAAGTAGATGAACTTGCCATCTGGGGAAAATTCGGGTTCTGTGTCGATGCTGCTCGACTGTGTCAAGCGACGGGGTTCCCCGCCTTTGGCGTCCATGGCATACAACTGCGAACCACCATCCCGGCTCAACGTTGCCACCACCGTCGCCCCGTCAGGCGACCACGTTGGCGCACTGTTGGAACCACGGAAATTGGCCAACAACCGTCGACGCCCTGACGCGATCTCGTGCACATAGATGACCGGTTTGCGAGATTCAAAAGACACGTACGCCAATTGAGCCCCACTGGGCGACCACGAGGGAGAAATGATGGGCTCGGGGCTGGCCAAAGCGCTTTGGGCACCTTCACCGTCAGCGTCTGCAACCCACAAGTTGTAGCGCTGATTGGCCTTGGTGATGTAAGCAAGCCTGGTCGAAAACACGCCTTTGTCACCCGTCAGCTTTTCATACACCGCATCTGCAATACGGTGGGCAGACAGGCGTAAATCTGCGGCCGTCACCGCGTAGCTTTGCCCGCCCAAATCTTGCCCACGAACCACATCCCACAGCCGAAACCGAACGTCATACCGGCCATCAGCCAAGCGAGAAACACTGCCCGTGACCAGGCTGTCAGACGATTTTTGGCGCCACACCGAAAAGTCTGGACGGCTGGTTTCATCGAGCACCACCGCAGACGCATCCACCGCGCGAAACAGCCCACTGCGCTCCAAATCAGCCAGCACCACGCTGCTCACACGCTGACTGATTTGGTCCTCGCCCCGAAAACTGGCGACAGAAAATGGCATTTGCACTTGCCCCACACCGGTGACATCGACGCGAAATTGAGCCAACGCTGATACGAAGGGCAGACCTGACATCGCAGAGAACATTACAAAGCGACGACGCTGAAAAATATCAAAACAACTCATAGTGAAACCTTAGACACCATCAACTCAAA
>CAZHDP010000285.1:0-4904 GCA_964531605.1 uncultured Burkholderiaceae bacterium
AGCTCAAGCCGATACGCCAACTGGACATGTTTGCAAAGCGCAACAAAGTGGATGCTGACACGACCTTGTCTGACGCCGACAAGAAATCCAAGCTGGCGGAGATTGACCAACAACTGGCCGCGCTGAAGTAAGCCTAAGCCTAAGCCAATTCCTGCGCACGCCCATGTCATCCCTTGCCACCCCGACCCAACTGGCCACACTGGCAGCATCAACGGCACCCAAGCGAGGGATCGTTTGGTACCTTGCGTGGGGCATCCTCATGGTGTTGCTGGGCGCATCCTGGAAAGGCGCAGACATGCGCCCCCTGGAATTCATTCGAGATTCCGGCAACATGGCGACTTATGCCGCCGAGTTTTTTCCACCCAACTTTTCGCAGTGGCGTGTGTACGTGGACGAAATGCTGGTCACCTTGCAAATTGCATTGTGGGGCACCGCGCTCGCTTTGGTGACAGCCGTTCCGATGGCCCTTTTGGCGTCGTCCAATATCGTGCCTTGGTGGATTTACCAGCCAGTTCGCCGTGTCTTGGACGCCTGCCGTGCCATCAACGAAATGGTGTTTGCCATGCTGTTTGTGGTGGCGGTCGGGCTGGGTCCATTCGCAGGGGTATTGGCGCTTTGGATCCACACCTCGGGCACATTGGCCAAGCTGTTTTCCGAAGCGGTGGAGACCATTGATCCACAACCCGTTGAGGGCATACGATCAACAGGCGCATCTGCGTTGCACGAAATTGTGTACGGGGTGATACCGCAGGTCATCCCCCTGTGGATTTCGTTCACCTTATACCGATTCGAGGCCAACGTGCGATCTGCCTCTGTGGTGGGCATGGTCGGTGCTGGAGGGATTGGGGTTGTCCTGTGGGAGATCATCCGAGGCTTCCAATACGCCGAAACCTGCGCAGTGATGGTCATCATCATCGTCACTGTCAGTGTGATTGACCTGATCTCCGCCCGCATCCGTCAACTTTTTGTCTGAGGTATGCCGTGTCCTTGACTGTGCCCGAAATCATTCAACTGCTGCAAGAGCGCGGCCAACAGCAATACGGCATGGAGGCCATCAACCAACTGGAACACGCGCTGCAGTGTGCCCAGTTGGCTGAACATGCGGGGGAAACACCTGAGACCATTGTGGGGTCGCTGTTGCACGACCTCGGCCATCTTTTGGCAGCCGAGAGAGACAAGCGTGTCGACCACGATACAACCCAAGATGATTTGCATCAGTTCATTGCACTCCCCTTTTTACGAGGATTGTTCAGCGACGCGGTGCTGGAGCCGATTCGATTGCATGTCGACGCCAAGCGCTACCTGTGTCTGATTGACCCAGGCTACTGGTCTGCGCTGTCGCCAGCCTCCAAACACAGCTTGGCGCAACAAGGTGGCGTGTTCAGTGAGCCAGAAGCAGAGACTTTCATGGCGTTGCCGTATGCCAGTGAGGCTGTTCGCCTGCGGCGTTACGATGACCAAGCGAAAGTCAAGGGCAAATCGGTGCCAGACCTGGAGCACTACCGCGAACACCTCTGGCAGGTCACCCTGCAGCATCACGTTGGCTGAAATCAACGGTATGCGGGTGCCCCTTGGGGCAGGCTTTGGAGCAGACATGTCTGGCCTGGTGTGGTGTTACGAATTTGCCCCCCACACCCCACCCCGAGAAATGGACGCCGATCAGGCGCTCCAGTGGGTGCAGATCACCACAAACAGTGCCAACGGTCCTGGTGCTTTTGCGTGGTTACATTTCAATTTAAGCCAAGCAGGTACTGAGCGATGGCTCAAAGACCACACCGAACTGCCACCTCATTTCTTTGACACCTTGCACGAAGGCCCAGGGTCGACGCGTGTGGAGTTGATTGACGACAGTTTGATCGCGGTGGTCAACGATGTCCACTTTGATTTCAGCTTCGATGTGTCTGACATCGCCACGTTATACATGTGTGTGCAACATCGCCTGGTGATCAGCGCTCGCTTGCAACCGCTGCGCAGTGTGGACCGCTTACGCGTCGCCATACGCAGCGGCAAACAACTGGAGTCGTCTGTGGACCTGCTGGCCCATTTGTTACGCGATCAGGCAGATGTGCTTCAACACATCGGGCGAGATGCTGCGGCAAAGGTCGACCGCATAGAGGACAGCTTGCTCACTGGCAAGGTCAACACCAAGCGCAGCACGCTCGGCAGCTTGCGACGCGTGTTTGTTCGGTTGCGGCGGCTGCTGGCGCCTGAACCCGGTGCATTGTTTCGCCTGTTGAGCAGACCACCGACTTGGTTTGAAGAAAACGATGCCCAGGACCTCAGGGCTGCGACCGAGGAATTTTCCGCCGTGTTGAACGATTTCAACGCCTTGCAGGAACGAACCAAACTGCTGCAAGAGGAAATCTCAGCGCATGCCACCGAGCAAACCAACCGCAGCTTGTTTGTGCTGACCGTTGTGACGGTACTCGCGCTGCCCATCAACATCATTGCCGGTTTGTTTGGCATGAACGTTGGGGGCATACCGCTTGCAGAAAACCCCATGGGATTTTGGGTGATCGTTGCCATCATTGCGACGTTCACCTGCTTCGCCGGTTGGTACGCATTTTTCAAACAACGCGATTGACCCACCGACGATGGTTCTGTCATCGTTTGGTCACCTCGCAACCTTACATTGACATCGGATCTAGCAACCGAGGACATCGCATGAATGAGTTTTTCAAACAACTGGCAATCCAGCGATGGGATGACCACCGCTACTACCACCACAGTCGAATCAATCAGACTTTGCACCTGCTGAGCGCCATCAGCTTCTTGTGTGCTTACGCACTGATGTTCAAAGACCCCGCCATGGCAGCGCTTGTCGGCTGGCTGTTCTCCATGATGACGCGTCAGGCTGGTCACTTCTTTTTCGAACCCAAGGGCTACGATGAAGTCAACCAAGCAACCCACGAGCACAAAGAAGACATCAAAGTTGGCTACAACCTGCAACGAAAAGTGGTTCTGTTGTCGATATGGTTGGCACTGCCAGCGGTATTGTGGTTTGACCCCACGTTTGGCGGCTTGTTCACTGCGGCCACAGACACCCTGGGCTTTGTTCGAAACACCGCCATGCTGTGGCTGTATTTGGGCGTTGCAGGTTTGTTGTTCCGCACAGTCCATCTGTTTTTCATCAAAGATGTGATGAGCGGCCTGGTATGGATGACCAAAATCTTGACCGATCCATTCCATGACATCAAGCTGTACTACAAAGCACCACTGTTCTTGCTCAGAGGTGAATTGATTGAGCCTCGCAAGGCCCAACCGCTGATGTGATCAACGTCCTCAGGAAGACGACCACCGGGCTTTCACCATCTCGCGCAGGATGCTGCGCTTGATGCGTTTGTTGGTCAACGCGGGTTGATGCCACCACCAGCCATCGGCTTGCATGGCTTGGGCTGCTTCAACAAAGCGATCAGCTACCGCCATGAAGTCCAGCTCGGTGTAGTTCAAACTGAAAATCAGTCTGCCCGTTCCAACCCAGCTCAGTGCCAGCCCTTGCAGGCGCAAGTAATATTGAAACATCCAGTTGTAGCGCGAAGGGGTGGTGTAAGTCACCGTCCACACCGAAGACAGGTTGGCCACGCGCACAGGCAGACCAGCGGCGTTCAAACGTGCGTTGAGCCGCTTCGCTCGTCCATTCCACACCCCCTCTGCATCGGCATAGAGCGCTTGAATTTCAGGCTGGTCGAGCTGCAACAAGAATTCGTTCATGGCGCCCATCACGTACGGATGCGAATTGAAGGTGCCACGGGCAAAACAAATGTCAGCAGGGGCGTGATCGTTGAACCGCTTCATCCAACGGTGTTTTCCACAGACCACGCCAATGGGCAACCCACCCCCGAGCGTCTTGCCATACGTCACCAAGTCGGCTTTGACGCCAAAGTAACTTTGGGCGCCTCCTGCAGCCAATCGAAATCCCATGAACACCTCATCAAAGATCAGTGCAATACCGCGCTCATCGCACACTTCGCGCAACTGCTGCAGCCATGCGGTGTAGGCCGCACGGTCATAGTTGGCACGTCTCGAACTGTCGATCAGCGAGGAGTCCCCAGGGGCGCCTGCATTCGGATGCAAGGCTTGGAGGGGGTTGACCAGTACACACGCGATGTCTTGACGGGTGCGCAACACCTTCAGCGTAGCGTCGTCCATTTCTTTGAGGTTGTAGGTGTCGTAGGCTCGCGAAGGATTGCCAACACCAGGCTGTACATCGCCCCACCACCCGTGGTACGACCCACAAAACCGGACCAAGTGGGTGCGCTTGGTGTGGTATCTGGCCAGGCGAACGGCCTGCATCACGGCTTCCGTGCCAGACATGTGAAACGACACTTCGTCCATGCCCGAAATGTGAGTCAATCGCCGCACGTTGTCGATCACCACCGGGTGGTAAGACCCCAACACGGGACCCAAGGCGCTGACTTTTGCGCTGCCGCGTTCAATGCAACCTTTGTAGAAATCATTGCCAAACACATTCACGCCGAAAGACCCTGTCAGATCGAAGCTGATGTTGTCGTCCAAGTCTGTCACCGTCACGCCAGAGGTCGATTGCACAAAGGAACCTGTTTTGAGGTCGGCTCTGACTTTGGCTGCGAACTGAAAGGGGACCCTGTACCCGTTGATGAACTGCATGTCAGAAATGTGGGGTTCAACGTCTTCAGAGCATTGAACAGATTTCGCAAAGCGTTGCCGATACGCCTGACTCAACATCTCATACCCAGCCTTGCGCGTCGCAACGATGTCATCGGGTGCGCCATCGACTGCAAAAAATTGATCGGCGCTGTAGTCGTAATGCGGCAGCAACGCCGCCACCCTGCGGGCCATGCGAGGGTGCCCTGCCAGAGAGCGGTGCTTGGCAACCGACAACTCAAGGCGGGTCTTCGCTTTGAGCATGGCCACGGCTGCTGCCA
>CAZHDP010000286.1:0-4885 GCA_964531605.1 uncultured Burkholderiaceae bacterium
CAAGCCGGGTAGGGCTTGATGCAGCAGGTCAGACAGCGGCCCATAGGTGGCGAAGTGGTGCCACACGATGACCTGCGCGGCCACCGCCTTCAGCACATCCACCAAAGGGTACCGTGCAACCACCTTGTCGATGCCCAATCCAGCGCGTTCAGCGTGGCAGGGTGTGCATGGGAATGTCTTTGGCCACGGCCAGCTTGTCGAGCTCTTTGCGTGAACGGGTCAAAAACCAAGCTGCGATGGTTTGGTGTGTGGCGGGTGAAAACAAGGTCTTCCGGTCAACAGCGGTCACGCCTGCCACTTCGCACAACGATGCCGCAAAATGCGGCTCCAGTGCCGCAACGGCCACGCGACCGTCTTTGCACGCGTAAACACGGTAACCCGCGTGGGCACCGCCTACGGCGCCGCCGGGCAACGTCAATCCCCAAGTACGCGGCAAGGCAAGGTACCGAGCCGCTTCGCTCAAGGCCACTTCAAAGTTCACGCCTTTGCCCTTGGCTTGACGCAGCACGGTCGCTTGCAAGACGGCTTCGCTGGCCATCAAAGACCCGCCCATGTCCGCGTACAAGGTAGGGGGCAAATCCATGCCGTTGATCAGACCGCTGTCAGCCAAGTAGGTCAAGTCGTGGCCTGGTTCTTCAGCGCGCTCTCCGGGGGCGCCGACGATGCACACCATCGACAGTTGAGGGTATTGCTTGTGAAGTGCTTTCCAAGTCAGACCGAGTTTGGCCATGGCCGACGGGCGGAACGACGTCAACAGCACGTCAGTGCGAGCTAGCGCTTTGTGCAGTGCGGCTTGGCCTTTGTCGGTCTTCAAATCCATGGTGACGACCTTGACACCCTTGTGCAACACACCGTAGGTGTCTTTGTTGTATTGCCCCATGGGGTCACCGGACGGTGGCTCGGCTTTGGTGCAAGTGGCGCCCATCTGTGCGCAGCGCATCAAGGCGGCTGGGCCAGGCAGGTTCAGCGCCAAGCTGAGGACGCGGACACCGCGCAGAGGTTTCAAAGTCGTGCTCATGTTCAATGACCCAGAATTTTGGAGAGGAAGTCTCGGCTGCGCTCGTTTTGAGGGTGGTTGAAAAACTCGTGAGGGTTGTTCTGCTCGACGATCTGGCCTTGGTCCATGAAGATAACACGGTCAGCCACGGCTTTGGCGAAGCCCATCTCATGGGTGACACAGAGCATGGTGATGCCCTGTTCGGCCATTTCGATCATCACGTCAAGCACCTCTTTGATCATCTCTGGGTCCAGGGCCGAGGTGGGCTCATCGAACAGCATGATTTTGGGCGTCAGGCAAAGTGCCCGTGCGATGGCCACGCGCTGCTGCTGACCGCCAGACAATTGCAGCGGGTACTTGCGGGCTTGCTCTGCAATGCGCACGCGTTGCAGTTGTTGCATGGCGCGCTCTTCAGCCTCTTTTTTGGGCATTTTGCCAACCCACATCGGTGACAGCGTGAGGTTTTCCAGCACGGTCAAATGCGGGAACAGGTTGAACTGCTGAAACACCATGCCGACGTTTTTGCGAACTTGGTCGATTGCTTTGACGTCGTCTGTCAACTCGATGCCGTCCACGGTGAGGCGACCTTCCTGGTGCTCCTCCAGCCGATTGATGCAGCGGATCAGGGTGGATTTGCCGGAACCTGAGGGGCCGCAAATGACGATGCGTTCACTTTTGGCCACGGACAAGTCGATGTCTCGCAGCACATGAAAATCATTGCCGTACCACTTGTTGACTTTGTCGAAGGAGATGATGGGTTCAGGCATGGCTGTGCACCGGTGTAGGCAAAGAGGGATCGAACACGTTAACGCTGCTTGCTTTGGTTGAATTGCGCTTCCACCCAGCGGCTGTAGCGTGACATCGAGAAGCAAAACACAAAATAGATCAGGGCAATGAAGAGGTAGCCTTCGATTTTGAAAGGCCGCCAGTCCGCGTCAGAGTTGAGTGCCAGGCCCAATGCCCCAGTCAACTCATAGAGACTCACAATGGTGACCAACGACGTGTCTTTGAACAGGGCAATGAAGTTGTTCATGATGCCCGGAATGACCATGGCCAACGCTTGCGGCAACACAATCTTGCGCTGTGTTTGCCAGTAACTCAGGCCCAAGGTGGCTGCGGCTTCTACCTGCCCTTTGGGGATGGCTTGCAAGCCGCCACGGATCACCTCGGCCATGTAGGCTGCCGCAAACAAGGTGATGCCCACCAGCACGCGGATCAGCACATCGATGTTGAAACCTTGGGGCATGAACAAGGGGAACATGAACGATGCCATGAACAGCACGCTGATCAGCGGCACGCCTCGGATGAGTTCCACATAGATGGTGCAAAAGCTTCGGATGGCCGGCAGGTTGGATCGCCTGCCCAAGGCCACCACCAGGGCAATCGGAAACGCCATGACGATGGACAACGAGGCCAATAAGATGGTCAGTGGCAGTCCACCCCAGCGATCGGTCTCCACCTTGGTCAGGCCCCCTACGTTGCCGTACATCAGCGTGAAAAACAGCCCCAGCACAGCTGCCCACAACAACGCCAGCCATGGGCGCCAGCATGCGCGCATGCAACTCGCCATCAGCAGGCCCAGCATGAGCAGCGTGGCGACCACGGGGCGCCAGTGTTCTTCAAAAGGATAACGGCCCAGGATGATGAGGCGGTATTTCTCGGCGATCACACCCCAGCACGCCCCTGCATCCGGGGCACGACAGGCGTCCACATTGGCCAACCAGGTGGCGCGCAGCAGCGCCCAACTGACCACTTGCGGCAGGTACCACAACAGGACGCCGCCGATGAAGACGGTTGACAGCGTGGTGCGCCAGTCATTCAACAAATTGGCCCGAATCCAGGCGACCCAACCCTTGTGGCGGTTGGGCGCAGCACGGGCGGGGACAGGGACGAAAAGCTTTGCGGTCATGGCGACAGGTCTCTTTTCAGCGTTCTTTGATTGCCGCACGGCTGTTGTACCAGTTCATCAACAGCGAGGTGAGCAGCGAGGTTGTCAGGTAGACCAGCATCACGATGGAAATGCACTCAACCGCCCGGCCGGTTTGGTTCAGTGCGGTGTTGGTGACTGACACCAGGTCCGGGTAACCGATGGCCACGGCCAACGATGAGTTTTTGGTGAGGTTCAGGTATTGGTTGGTCAGTGGGGGAATGATGACCCGCATCGCTTGGGGAAGCATGACCAACCGCATGGTCTGCCCCTGGTTCAGCCCCAGGGCCGAAGCGGCCTCGCGCTGACCCAAGGCCACCGACTGAATGCCGGCCCGAACCACTTCAGCGACAAATGCCGCGGTGTAGACGGACAAGCCCAACAACACCGACATGAATTCTGGGGTCAATGCGCCGCCACGTTCAATGGCGAAATCGCCTTTTTCTGGGTGGTCCATGAGCGTTGGTGCGCCACCGACCCACCAACCCAGCAGACTTGTCGCCACAACCAAGGCCACAGGTACCCAAAACAGGCTGCGCACTTGGCCAGTTTGCTCAAATCGGCGAACGGCCCAACGCCGGTATACCCACGCTCCGGCACAGCCTGCGACGAGCCCCGCTGCCGCCCAGGCATGGCCCATGGCCCAAACGGGGACGGGGAAGTTCAAACCACCCTTGCTCAGAAAGACCGAGCCCGATTGCCACGCTTCATCGGCGGAGGGCAACACCTCGGTGAACATGATGTACCACATCAGCAATTGCAGCAGCACGGGCACGTTGCGGAAAAACTCAACGTATGACACGCACAATCCCCGCACGAGTGCGTTGCGCGAAAACCGCCCTACGCCCACGAGGGTGCCGATCACGGTGGTCAGCACAATGCCCAAAATGGCCACCCTCAAGGTATTGGTCAACCCCACCAGAAACGCACGCCAGTAAGACTCGCCAGAGTCAAAGGCATACAGGCTTTCACCAATGTCAAATCCTGCGGGTGACGACAAGAAATCGAAGCCGCTCTGGATCCCACGGATGCGCATGTTCGTCATCGTGTTGTGGGCCAAGAACCAGACCACCGTGCCGATCAGTACCACGGCCACCAGTTGGTAGAGCCATCCTCTGACGGCTTGGCTTCGCCAGGACAGACGCTTTTTAGGAGGAGAAGGGGGGTGTGCCATGGTGCGGGGCCTGTCCAACGGAAGTGAGGGAAGTGTGGGCAGCAGAAACTGAAACCCCCTCTGTGTGGCAGAGGGGGTTGGTGCTCAAATGCTCAGTTCAGCGCACGGGTGGCGCGTATTGGATGCCGCCTTTGTTCCACTGGTTGTTCAGACCGCGAGGCAGTTTCAGGGCAGAGTTGGGGCCGACATTGCGCTCAAAAATTTCACCGTAGTTACCGGTGGCGCGAATGGCGCGTGCCAGCCACTCGGCATCCAAGCCCAGCAGTTTGCCCGTGTCTTCACCCACGCCCAAGAGGCGCTTGATGACGGGATCGGTGGTGTCTTTCATCTTGTCGACGTTGGCTTGCGTCACGCCGTACTCTTCGGCCTCGATCAAACCGTAGATAACCCATTTGCTGATGGCAAACCACTCATCATCACCGCGGCGCACCAAGGGGCCCAACGGCTCTTTAGAGATCAACTCTGGCAGGATGATGTGTTCAGCTGGATTTTTCGCTTCTTTGTTGCGGATGGACGCCAGGCCCGAAGCATCGGTGGTGTAAGCCACGCAACGACCTGCAAAATATGCGGCATTGGTGGCTTCGAGTTTTTCAAACACGACGGGTTTGAGGTTCAAACCGTTGGCCTTGGAATAGTCGGCCATGTTTTTCTCTGTGGTGGTGCCTGATTGCACGCACACGGTTTGGCCTTTGAGTTGCTTGGCGCTTTTGATCTTGCTCTTCACGGGCACCATGAAGCCTTGCCCGTCGTAGTAGGTCACGGCGGTTTGGTGCAGGCCCAGCGAGCC
>CAZHDP010000287.1:0-3465 GCA_964531605.1 uncultured Burkholderiaceae bacterium
GCTACGGTGTTGGCAGTTGGAGTAAGCAATTTTTGCGGCTAGAAGGGCCGCAGGCCTCGTTGGGTGTGAGCCCCCGAAGCAACCCGCACCAGGACTACCTGCAATGGGGCGTGCAACTTGGCATTGGCGGCATGGTGTTGTTGGTCGCCCTGATGGTTAGCTTGGCACTTGACGCCCGGCGCTTTCAGACCGACGCTCGCCGTGCAGCCCAATCGTTAGCTGTCGTTTTTGCGGTAGCCTGCCTGTTCAATTCGTCGTTGTTTGATGCGCTCATTGGCGATTACTTTTGCGTGGTGTTGGGTATTTTGCTGGCCTTTGGCGCTGCAGATGTGACGGCCAATACGGCAGACAAGTCGCCAGCATTGGCAGAAACACCTTCCCCATGACCAACCCGCCCTCCGGCACCCCAGACACCCCAAGCAAGGCAGGCTCGGCAAGCCCACCAGGCACAGTGACGCGACTGCGGCGTTTTGCCCCCTATTTCAAAGGCGCAGGCAAGGCGGTGTTTGCCGTCATCCTAGCAACCTTGGTCGGTGCGGCCACCGAGCCCTTTGTGCCCGCCCTGATGCAGCAGTTGCTGGACCGTGGCTTCAAGGCCGGTGCGTTGGAACTCTGGCTTGTGCCCGCTGCCTTGCTGGGCCTGTTTGCCCTGCGCGGTGTCGCCGGGTTCATTGCGCAATACGGTCTGGCCTTCACGGCAAACCACGCCATGCTGTCCCTGCGCCGCCAACTGTTTGGCAAGCTGTTGCATGCTGACATGAGCCTGTTCGCCAACCACAGCGCCAGCGGCCTTTCAAACACCGTGGTGTATGAGGTTCAAACCGGCACCACGCTGCTGGTGAACGCCATGCTGTCGCTGCTCAAGGACTCACTCACCCTGGTCGCCCTGATGGGCTATTTGCTGTACATCAACTGGAAGCTGACGCTCATCGTCCTGGTCATCTTCCCCGGTGTGGCGTGGGTCATGAAAGTGCTGTCGCGCCGTCTGCACCTGATTACCCGGTCCAGCCAAAACGCCACAGACCAACTGGCTTACGTCGTGGAGGAAAACGTACTCGCCCACCGCATGGTGCGTCTGCACGATGCGCAGGGCGCGCAGGCCAAGCGCTTCGCCACCTACAACCAGGAACTGCGGCGCTTGGCCATGAAAGCCACCATTGCCGGTTCCGCCATGACGCCTTTGACGCAAATGTTGGCCGCCATCGCGCTTTCTGCCGTCATTTGCATCGCCCTGTGGCAAAGTGCGACGAACGGCATCACCGTGGGCACCTTTGCCTCGTTCATCACTGCCATGCTGATGCTGATTGCGCCCATCAAGCATCTGTCTGAGGCGGCCTCCCCCATTACCCGAGGCCTGGCGGCCATTGAGCGCGGCCTCGATTTGATGGCCCAAACCCCATCTGAGCAAGGTGGCACCCACCGTGCAGAGCGAGTGGCAGGGCACATTGCTTTCGACAATGTCACCGTGCGCTACCCCAGCGCCACCACCAACACCTTGGACGGCGTCAATTTGACCGTCGAGCCGGGCCAGATCGTGGCCTTGGTAGGCAGTTCTGGGGCCGGGAAAACCACCTTGGTCAACCTGTTGCCGCGCTTCATTGACCCCAGCACGGGCACCCTGAGTCTGGATGGTGTTCCCCTTCATGAATGGGACTTGAGCAGCCTACGCCACCAGTTGTCGTTTGTCAGCCAGGATGTCACCATGTTCAACGACACCATCGCCCACAACGTGGCCTTGGGCGCAGACGACACCCACAGCCTGGACCGCCCGCGTATCGCCAAGGCCCTGGAAGCCGCCAACCTGGGCAGCTTCATGGCGTCACTGCCAAAAGGCATGGACACCCTGGTCGGCCACAACGCCACGCAACTGTCGGGCGGCCAGCGCCAGCGCCTTGCCATTGCCCGCGCCATTTACAAAGACGCGCCGGTGCTTATTCTGGACGAGGCCACCTCCGCCCTGGACACTGAATCGGAACGCGCCGTGCAAGATGCCCTGCAGCGCTTGATGGCCGGGCGCACCACCTTGATCATTGCCCACCGGCTCACCACCATCGAACATGCTGACCGCATTGTGGTGATGCAGGCCGGGCGCATTGTGGAATCGGGCACCCACGCCTCTTTGCTCGCAGCCCTTGGCCACTATGCCCGGCTGCATAACGTAGCCCGCACCACGGGACAGGATGCGATCGAACCCTTGGCGCCACTTCCGCAACCGGCGCAGCAAGACAACCCTATCAAAGAGACCGCCGCGTGACTGTCAACACCCTATCGCCCCACCACTCGACTTCCCACTCGCCCTCTAACGCCAAACCCGTCGCGTCTATCAGCGGCTTCACTTTCATTCGCAACGGCGTCGACCTGGGCTTCCCTTTCGAGGCTTCCATCCGCTCACTGCTGCCCTTGGTGGACGAATTTGTGGTGGCTGTCGGTGCGGGCTCTGACGATACTTTGGCCCGAGTCAAAGCCATCGGCGACCCCAAAATCCGCATCATCGAAACCCTGTGGAACGAACGTATGGCCGACCGAGGCTTTGTCTACGCCCAGCAAAAAATGATTGCCCAGTACTCTTGCACGGGTGACTGGGCGTTTTACCTTGAAGGTGACGAGGTCGTGCACGAAGACGATCTGGCCGCCATCCGCGCCAGCGTGGACCACCACCACGCCAACCCTGCCGTGGAAGCCCTGGTGTTTGATTACCGCCATTTCTACGGCTCGCCCGACTGGGTGTCGATCAGTCCGGGTTGGTACCGCCGCGAATGCCGCCTGATCCGCAACACGATCCGCAGCTACGCGCCGGACGGCCAGTACTGGCTGGTCACCACCGAGCACAAGCGTGGCCGCAACCCGCATGCAGCGCTGGCCAACGCCCACATCTACCACTATGGCTGGATTCGAAAAAACGACGCCATGCAGGAAAAGATGGACCGCGTCGCCAAATACTGGGCAACGCCAGCGGCCAAAATCGTCTACAGCCAGTTCGACGCCCGCGCACTGGCGCCGTTCAAGGGCACCCACCCCAAAGAAGTGCTGGAGTGGTTACACACCGATGCTGAACCCGAACTGCACATCGATCCCGCCTACCGGCCCACACCCAAAGAAAACAAATACCACCTGATGCGCTTGCTGGAAAGCCTGACCGGGCTGGACTTCAGCCGCAAGCACTTCAAGTTGGTGGTGTGAGACGCTAGAGCCGGGTCAAACGTGCCAAAACGCTCCTCTTTCAGGAGCAACAAACCCTTGCCAGACGTGCCGAAACCCTATTTCAGCGCCAAGTAAATCGATTCTTGAATCCGAGCTTTCTCTGGCCAAGCATGCTGCTCGGCAAACTTCCGGGCACCGTGCCCGAGGCGCTCACGCAAGGCCGGATCGCGCAACAAATGGCGCAAATGACCGGCCAGCACAGCGGCATCCCTGGGGTCTGCCAGCACCATCGCATCGCGGCCATCCTGCAGCAAGCCTGCGATA
>CAZHDP010000287.1:3475-4875 GCA_964531605.1 uncultured Burkholderiaceae bacterium
CTGCGATACCGCAGTAAGCTGGGCTGCTCACCACCACAGGCAAACTGTGGGCCATGGCCTCCAAAACTACCATCGCAAACGTGTCTTCTAGGGTGGGGTGCACCAAGATGTCAGCCGCGACATACGCGTCCGAAACATCGTCCATCTGGCCTAAAAAGAAGACCCTCGAACGCAGCCCCAGGCCCTCTGCCTCGGCCTGAAACAGGGCCTGCTGCTGGGTATTGCCCACCACCGCCAACACCACATCAGAGGGCAAACTGGCCAGCGCTTGCAGGGCACAACCCAAACCCTTCTTGCGAAAGTCGTTACCGACCAGGAGCAGGCAAGCACTGAGAGCAGGCAATCCCAACCTGGCTTTGGCGGCCTGCTGTTGCGCAAGCCGATCATGGGGGGAAAGAAGTGCCGGCAAACTGACCCCAGGCACCAGTACCCGCAAGGCGTCGACAGCGCCCGGAAACACCCGGGCCATGACGGCACGCAAACTGTCTGAGGTCACCATGATGCGGCGCGAGGCCCATGCCCCCGCCAAGTTGAAACGCCGAAGCTCTAAACACAGGTAAGTCATGAGGCGAGGACTGGTGAGCACTTGGAGCCACCGCATGCCCCACCGCCAACCACGCCGCCCCTGGAACAGGTTGTGCCACACCGGCAGCACGTGCACCGTCTGCACATGGCCGTGCCAGGTGTTTTCATGGGAGTGCACCACGTCAAACCCTTGCCGCGTCGCCCACCACGTTGCTGTGGCATACCAAAGCTGATTGAACCAGCGCGGTTTGGATAAAGGCATCGACACCCGGTGGTAGGTGACCCCAGGCCAGTCATGGCCGATGTGCTGGGCGTACACATGCACCTCGTGCCGTTGTGCCAACTGTTCAACCAGTGCAATGGCATAGCGCTCGGCCCCCCCTGAGGTTGGCGCGAAATTGCGGGTCAACACGGCAATCCGTAGTCGTCGAGCACCTGGGGGGTGGTTTTGCGATTCAGCCATGCGGTACCTGGGCTGATTGGGGTGCAGGTGCCGCGGCCCTGCCCTTGCGGTCTTCGTAAGCGGTCATCAATTTCAACGCGAATTGCAGCAAGGTGGTTGAGCGCAGCACCGGCACCCGGTTCAGCTGCAACAGGTCATCGCCCACCGCTGCACGCCCACGCTGGGTGGTGGTCACCGTGTGAAACCCTGCTTGCTGCGCCATGGCCACATGCTTGGCGAGGTACTCACCATAGGGATAACAAAAATGATCCACCGGGCTTTGCAACTGGTGCTCCAAATCAGCCTTGCTGCCTGCGATTTCAGCCATCGCCACCTCATCCGACGCCGCGTTGAGGTGCACATGGTGTTGGGTGTGCGCACCGACCGATTGCCCCCCCTCGATCCATGACCGCAATTGAGCGGCCGTCATCAG
>CAZHDP010000288.1:0-4851 GCA_964531605.1 uncultured Burkholderiaceae bacterium
CCGCCCGAATACAGCGCATTGCGACCTTACCTGGCCAATTCCAGTGGGTTCCAAAGCTACCAGTACCGGTGCATTGAGTTCTCTTTGGGCAACAAGAATGCGGCCATGCTGCAGCCGCACGCACACCGACCCGAGTTGCTTGCGATGGTGACAGCGGCATACCAAGCCCCTTCGCTGTACGACGAAGCCCTGCGCCTGTTGGCGCGCCGGGGGCTGGCGGTACCGGCCTCGCACCTGAACCGGGACTGGACCTTGCCCTACGCAGAAAGTGAGGGTGTGGAACAGGCGTGGTTGCAGGTCTATCGCAACCCGCAAGCGCACTGGGATTTGTACCAACTGGGGGAAGAGTTGACCGACCTGGAAGACGCGTTCAGGTTATGGCGTTTTCGGCACGTGACCACCGTGGAGCGTGTGATCGGTTTCAAGCGTGGCACCGGAGGCACCGGCGGGGTGTCTTACCTGCGAAAAATGCTGGACGTGGTGCTGTTCCCTGAAATCTGGCACTTGCGCACTGACTTGTGAGCTGACTCAAGCGCTGTAGAGCCAGGGGGTGTCCAGCAAGCGTTCGCCGCCCACGCGCATGGCCGCATCACGCCCCCAACGCAACGGGCCTTGGGCATGGAAGATGATGCCATTGCGGCGAGATTTTTCTTGCACACGGGCATTGCGCTGCCAGCGAGCCTGGGCGTAGGCTTGCAGGGCTTGGGGCACATCGCCACCGCCCGCCGCCAAACAACGGCCCAGCATGGCTGCATCTTCTAGCGCCATAGCCGCCCCCTGCGCCAAATAGGGTCGCATGGCATGGGAGGCGTCCCCCAGCAAGGCCACGCGGCCCTGCGCCATGTCCTGAGCACGGCCAACCGGGGGTCGCCCATGGAGCATCCACAGCTTCCATTCCAAAGCGGCATCCACCAGCGCTTGCAAAGCGCTGTGGACATCGCCCAGCCGATTGAGCAGGTTGCGGCCGTTGGCCAAGTGGCTCCAGTTCTGTGGGTCGCCCGCTTGATCGCCCTCCACGATGACCACCAGATTGAACAATTCGCCCGCACGCACCGGGTAAGCGACGGCATGCATGGCCGCCCCCAGCCATACGGTGACCTGGTCTGCCGGCATGCCTGAGGGCAGTTGGTCGGCGTCGATGAGTGTGCGGTAGGCCAAATGCCCTGTGGACACGGGTTGGCCATCGCGTAGCAGCTGTTGCCGAACCACACTCCAAAGCCCATCTGCACCGATGAGCGCATCGGCAACGTGCACGTGTCCTGCGTGGTCCCACACCTGCAAGCGATTCGCTTCGTCTTGCCACCGTTTGACGGCGGTTTGGAGGCGGACATCTACCCCTGCGTCAAGACAAGCCCGTAACAACAGCTGTTGCAAATCAGCCCGGTGAATGGTGAGGTAGTCCGTGCCATGCTTGCGCACCATGGCCTCACCCAGTGACAGACGGCCCAAGGTGCGGCCACTGCGGGCGTCCAAAACTTGGAGCGCTTGCGGTCTGGCCGCGACTTGACGCAGGGGGCCTGACAGCCCCCATTGGTCGAGCACACGCACGGCGTTCGGCCCCAGCTGTATGCCCGCTCCAACTTCTGTGATGGCGGACGCCTGCTCCAGCACGGTGACCTCGCAACCGGCGCGTCGAGAAGCCAAAGAGGCCGCCAGACCACCGATGCCGCCCCCGGCAACCACCACCCGGGCTGTGAAGCCCGTCATGGCATGCACCTTGTCACGCGGCAGCCCCAGTGGTGCGGCGCTCGATCTGGTTCTCACGGTAAAACTGGGCTTTGGCTTCGTACATCTGCGCGTCCGCATGGCTCAAGGCCAGGTCGAGTTGTTCGCCACTGCTGCAGGTGGCGCGGCCGATGGCCATGCTCAAGCGTTGCCCAGGGTAAAACTGGTTGTTCAGGTCAACCACCGACAGGATGCGGTCCGTGACCAATTGGGCACTGCGCTCGTCAGCGCCTGGCAGCAGCACCACAAACTCGTCCCCACCAATGCGCGCCGCGTAGCCTGGGTCGTCCACCGCTTTGGTCAACACTTCCCCAACGCGGCGCAGCAAGGCGTCTCCTGCCGCGTGCCCTTCCTCGTCGTTGACGCGCTTGAGGCCATTCAAGTCCAACATCAACAAACTGACGGGCCAGGGCCCTTTGCGAGACAGTCGGTTGATCTCTTCGCTGAAAAAAGCGCGGTTGCGCAGGCCTGTGAGCACATCGTGTTTGCCCAGGTACTCCAAATAGGCCTCTGCTTTTTTGCGGGCAGAGATGTCCACCAGCGAGACCAGCACCATGTCCCAGTGCGCCAGGTGTTGCGCCATCACAGAAAACTGCATGTGGATGTGGATCGGGTCGCCGTTGAGCGCGTAGTTGATGACCTCACGCGTCTGCGTCGTCTTGCCATGCCAGAGGTCAACCAACTGGTCCATGAACGAGTCTTTCATCTCGTCCCGAAACACTTGCTTCAAGTTGCCCAGCAGGGTGTGGGCGTCAGGTGCGCCAAACATCCGCAGGGTCTGGTCATTGACGTCGATCACCCGAATTTCGGCCATGCAACGGGTCACAAATTCAGGGTGCACATTCAAAAACACTTTGAAATCATCCACGCCCCGGGCGCGAACGTCATCGAGCAGCTTTTTCACCGCGCTGAAGTCCTCAACCCACAGCGACACAGGGGAGTGCTGAAACAGGTTGCGGGCATGCTCTTCACTCTGGACGCGCAAGCGCTCTGCACGCTCGCGCTCGGTGATGTCCTCCAGCGACACCATCACACGGTCCCAGGCGTCCTCATGCCCCCTGAGCACTCGGGCGTGGATGAGGATGTCCAAGCGGCGTCCGTCCAGTGTGTAGTTGACGGTTTGGCTCGAAAACCCCAATTTGCCCGCCCACAATTGCTCCCACTCCGAGAACATGCTGATGACCATGTCGTCGCGAAAAATGTCCGGCAGATGGGCCACCAAGTGCGCCACATCGCGCGCACCAAACAATTCCAGCGTGCGCTGATTGACGTTGACCACACGCAAACTGTTGGCGCACTCCTTGGCCATTTCAGGATGGGCACGAAGGTGCGCCGAGAGGTCTGTGACCCCTTGTGCACGCAAACCATCCAACAGCGATTTCAGAACACTGTAGTCCTCCAGCCACAGCGAGACGGGCGCCAGTTCAAACATGTGTTCGAAATCATTGCCAGTGGATGCGTTTGACAAAATGGGGGCCCTTTCAAGGTCGCGGGTTCCTCACACGCCCCAAGGGCAGTGTGTTGCATGATTTATGCTCGCAAGTGCACCTCTACTTTACTGTGATTCCCCTCATGCCACCGCCTATACCCCTTGCATTTGATGTCTCGACAGGGGTGCATTTTGAAGATGACCAAGTGATGGTGGTTAGCAAGCCCGCAGGCATGCTGACCGTGCCGGGTCGTGGGCCCGAAAAGCAAGACTGCTTGCTGAACCGCTTGCTGGCTTGGTGCCCTGAAACAAAGTTGGTTCATCGCCTGGATCAAGCCACGAGTGGCTTGATGGTGTTTGCCAAAGGCCTCACTGCGCAGCGCCAGCTGTCTGGCCAATTCCAGACGCGGCAAGTTCACAAACGCTATGTGGCCATTGTCCATGGGAAACTGATGCCCACCACAGGCACCGTCAAACTGCCCCTGATCGCAGATTGGCCACAGCGGCCACGGCAAAAAGTGGATTGGGTGAATGGCAAGCCTTCGGAAACCCATTGGCAGTCATTGGCATATGACGCCGCATCGGATCAAACCAGGGTTGAACTGACGCCGATCACTGGTCGCTCGCACCAACTGCGGGTCCACATGCTGAGCCTGGGGCATCCGATTGTGGGGGATCGCTTGTACGGGCCAGAGAGCAACATGCCTCGAATGTGCCTGCATGCAAGCCTGTTGGCCTTTGCCCATCCCGTGACAGGTGAGGCCATGCCATTCAACTGTGCCCCAAAGTTTTAACGGGCAACCGACTCAGTAAGCCCGCTGTTCTTCGCGCTCACGGCGGCGACGTTCGACCTCGCGTCGCTCCACACACACTGCATGAGTCGCCATGCCAGGCTTGGCACATTGCTCGGCCATGCATGAGTCATACCCCAACAGGATGCGTCCCTCACACGCGTTGGCTGGGTTGCGCTGCGGTTGCGACGCCGCCGACGCGGGCTTCATTGGCGCAGGTGGCACCGAAGCTGCGGGTTTGGGCGGTGGTGTCTCTGCAGGCAACACGGGTGCAGGTGCTGCCACTGCGGGCTCGCGCAACGCCACGGTCGACGTCACGCTTTTGGCCACGCTGGCGGATTTACTTTTGTCCGCGCCAGGCATGGCCTTGGGCCCCACCACTCCGGTCGCCGATTTGGCCATGGCCGTCGGCGCTGACGCCGATCCCTCTGCAGGTAACGCCGCCGCCGCTGACGCAGCGGGTGACCGGTCTGCGCCCACGTTCACGTTGTGCGATTCACCTGACGCCACTGCCACAGCGGGTTGAGGGACTTGAGATGACGGGGGTGCCTCTTGGCCGCGCATGCCCCCCCAAATCAAAGCCCCAGCCACCAATGCAGCGCAGCCACCCCAAAGCCAACGCCACACGAACGCGGGTGTGGGCTTGTTCGACGCCATGGAAGCCGACGGCGCTGGCGGGGTGGAGGCTTTGGGCGGGACATCAACACCAAACGTCGAAGCACTGTCAACTTTGATGTCGGGGACGGTGGGTTGGACCTGTGGTTTCAGCGCTTCACGCAAGGCTGCCAATTGGGCTCTGGTGGACTCATCGTGGTCATTTAAGGGCTCAGCCACCGTGCGATCCATCTGGTCCATGCGTTCAGTGGGCTCATGGCGAACAGGCGGGTTGGCAACAGGAATGTCAGC
>CAZHDP010000289.1:0-4823 GCA_964531605.1 uncultured Burkholderiaceae bacterium
AACGGCGGGTCTGAAAATCGCGTTGGATACGCTCTTTCAACACCCGAATGTCGGCCCGTTCATTGCCAAGCAACTGATCCAACGCTTGGTCACCAGCAACCCGAGCAACGCCTATGTTGGCCGTGTGGCAGCGGTGTTCAACAACAACGGCGCCGGTGTGCGTGGTGACCTGCGAGCCACCGTTCGTGCCTTGCTGCTGGACACCGAGGCACGCGACGCCAATGTCGTCGCACAAGCTTCGTGGGGCAAACTGCGCGAGCCCATGGTGCGCTTCATCCAATGGGCGCGAACCTTCAACGCCAAATCCAGCACAGGTGACTGGAAGATCGGCGACCTCAGCGACACGGCCGGCAGATTGGGCCAAAGCCCCTTGCGGGCGGGATCGGTGTTCAACTTCTTTCGCCCTGGGTATGTGCCACCGAACACCGCGTTTGCCAACACCGGCAAAGTGGCACCTGAATTCCAAATCATCAATGAATCCACGGTGGCGGGCTACCTCAACTTCATGCAAAACGTGGTCCGTGCAGGGTTTGCTGATGTGACCCCCACCTACACCACCGAATTGACCCTGGTTGCCGACCCTGACGCGTTGGTCGACCGGCTGAACCTGCTGCTGTGTGCGGGGCAGCTCAGTGCAGCCACGCTCTCCACCATCAAAACCGCCATCGCCAGCATCTCGGTGACCACGGTCTCGGGTCAGCAAAACCGGCTTTATGCTGCGGTGCTGCTCACCATGGCGAGCCCTCAATACCTGGTTCAAAAATAAGGATCACGCCATGACCCACACCGCTGATCACATGGCCCGAAGGGCATTCTTGCGACGCGCTGCCCACTTGGGCATTGCAGGCAGTGCGACCCCCTGGGCCATCAACCTGGCCACGATGGGTGAAGCTGCAGCGTTCACGGCCACCGACTACAAGGCGATCGTCTGCGTCTTTCTTTACGGCGGCAATGACTACGGCAACACCGTCTTGCCGGTGGACAACACCAATTACGCCAAGTACGCCACCATCCGCACCGGCATCGCCACACCTCAATCTCAACTTGTAGCCACGGCGCTCACGCCCACTACTGCATTGCCTGGGGGCATGCAATTGGCACTGGCACCGCAGATGACGGCGTTGAAAGGCCTGTTCGACAGTGGCCAACTGGCCGTGCAGCTCAATGTGGGGCCACTGATTCAGCCGACCACGCTGGCACAGTACAACGCCAAATCGGTACCCCTCCCGCCCAAACTGTTTTCACACAACGACCAGCAATCGGTTTGGCAGTCGTCCATGCCTGAGGGTTCAACCTTGGGCTGGGGCGGCAAGATGGGTGACCTGGCCTTGAGCAGCAATGGCAATGCGGTGTTTTCCTGCATTTCGGTCACGGGCAATGCCGTGTACCTGGCGGGACAAACGGCCGTTCCGTACCAGGTCAGCACCAGCGGTGCAGTGCCCATCAATGGCATTAAAAATGGCCTGTATGGCTCGACCACTTGCGGGGCGGCACTCAAGGCCTTGGTTACCCAGAGCAGTACCCAGGTTCTTGAAAACGAGCTTGGCAAACTGACCACCCGCTCGATAAATGCAGAGGCTCAGGTGTCGTCCGCACTGACTGGGGTGCCCGCCTTTTCGACGGTCTATCCCACAGGCAACAGCTTGGCGACGCAACTGCAGACGGTCGCCAAATTGATCGCCGCTCGCAACGCCCTGGGCGCCAAGCGCCAAGTGTTCATGGTGTCGCTGGGAGGATTCGACCTGCACGACAACCTGCCCACTCAGCACCCAGGCCTGCTCACCAACGTGTCCGAAGCCTTGGCCGCGTTCTATAACACCACTGTGGAATTGGGTGTTGCGCAAAACGTCACCACCTTCACCGCCTCTGACTTCGGGCGCACGCTTGCGTCCAACGGCGATGGTTCAGACCATGGCTGGGGCAGCCATCACTTTGTGCTGGGAGGTGCGGTCAAAGGCCGGCAGTTTTATGGCACGGCCCCGGCCATTGCGGTCAACGGACCAGACGACGTGGGTCAAGGTCGCTTGCTGCCGTCGACCTCTGTTGACCAGTTCGCCGCCACCTTGGGCAGTTGGTTCGGCGTCAGCGCCACCGAATTGCCGTTGATGGTGCCAAACATCAACAATTACACTCTGAAGAACTTAGGATTCTTTTGACCGATGAATTTACCGCTTGTGCTGACTGAGCTTTGGCCTGAAAAAATGCTGTTTCTGGCGTACCGGGCAAGCGCTTACCTGTTGGTGCATGTGGTGGACGATGCCGCCATGATGGCCATCGTCTTTTGCTGACATTCCCATGGCCCAGCACCCCACCCTGCCCACACCCGCGTCAAGCGGGCCCCGTTCGCTGACCGATTTGTTCGTTTCTTTCACGTTGCTGGCCCTGCAAGGTTTTGGCGGTGTCCTTGCCGTGGTGCAAAGGGAATTGGTCGAAAAGAAGCGTTGGTTGACGCGCGAAGAATTCGTCGAGGACTGGGCCGTTGCCCAAATCTTGCCTGGCCCCAATGTGGTCAACTTGGCGCTGATGATTGGTGGGCGCAGCTTTGGACTCAAAGGGGCGTTGGCAGCACTGGCCGGTATTTTGACCTGCCCCCTGCTGGTTGTCTTGGTACTGGCTGCCCTCTACGCCGGGGTGTCAGACAGCCCAGCCGTTCAGGGCGCCTTGCGAGGCATGGCGGCAGTGGCTGCCGGGCTGATCACGGCGACTGGCTTGAAGTTGGTCAGCGCCCTGAACAAGAACGTGATGGGCAAGTGGGTCTGCTGGCTGTTCTCGGCTGCGACGTTTGTGGCGATTGCCTTGATGCGGGTGCCCCTCGCGACCGTGTTGTTGACGTTGGGCGTCATGGCCACGGTTTGGGCCTATGCCGCATTGGGCATGACACCACCCTCAGAGGGCAAACAGCCATGAATATCGTGATGAGCCAGGCAGACTGGTGGGCCCTGTTTGGCCACTTCTTTTCACTGTCTCTTTTGGCGATTGGTGGCGCCATCACCACGGCGCCAGACATGCACCGCTACTTGGTAGACGAGCAGCATTGGCTGACCGATCCTCAATTCAGTGCGTCCATTGCCTTGGCACAGGCCGCACCAGGCCCGAACGTGCTGTTCATTGCATTGATGGGGTGGAACGTGGGGCTCAACGCTGGCGGCGGATTGGGCGCAGGCCCTCATGCTTGGTGGTTGGCATTGATGGGGGTGTTCATCGCCATGATGGGCATCCTGATGCCATCGACGACCTTGACCTACATGGCCGCCCAGTGGGGCCACCGCAACCGCGACATGCGAGCGGTTCGCGCATTCAAGGCGGGCATGGCGCCCATCGTCATCGCGCTGCTGATCGCCACCGGGTGGCTGTTGACAGCAGCGCATGGCAATCCGGCGCAAGACTGGCCCGTTTGGTTGCTGACCTTTTGCAGCGCGTTGATCGTCTGGAAAACCAAAACGCATTTGCTGGTCTTGTTGGGCATCGGTGCCCTGTTGGGTTCAACCGGTATCGTCTGAGCCGAGCGCCCTCCCTGCTGCGGGCTGTTCAGTGCGCTGGTTTGAAAACGCGTGCGAACAGCTCGTTTCGAAAATGGATGCCCAAGCGGGCAAAAGCCCGGTTGCGGTAGGTTTTCACCGTGGGGACAGACAAACCCATGTCGGCGGCGATGCCGTCAAATGTCAAGCCCTGCAACACCCCCACACAAACGTCGACCTCCCGGTCAGTGAGTGAGCGGCAGAGGTCACGCAAACGCTGTCGCAACACGGGGCCATCGGTATCTGCTGTACGTGGCGCGGGCAATGCCATGGGCGTCAAAAGCTTGTCGGACGCCGGGCGAATGTTGGCATTCATGCCGGTCAACGCCAAGTGCTTGTGGACCAAGGCCAGCAGCGTTGGCGCAACCACTTCGAATTCGGCGATCTGGGCGTCACTGAACGCCGCCTGGTGTTCATGCCGGTAGAAGTTCAAGGCAAACCAAGCCCCCTCACCTTGCGACTCCACCACCGAGAGTCGCTCCACCATCCCATGTGGGTCGTAGACCTTGGCCCGGTGTTCCTCTGGCACCTCTTGTGCTGTGATGTGGCAAATTTGCTGGGCGTGGGCCAACGGGGCTGGCGGCAATGAAGAGGGAACGGCCAGCGTTCGGTCCGACAAATAAGGGCCAGAGAGGTAAGCCCGCCAACAATCGCGAGTGGTGTCAGGCACCCCCAAGCTGGCCGAGAAGAAAAATTGTGGCGCACACAGCACCCCCGTGCGGTACACCGCGAACGAAGCGGCAGGCAACACCTGGCTGACGCCGCCTAACAACGCCGCACCGAAGTCGTGTTCACCCAGCTGGCGTATGGGCACATCCAACAACTGCCCCATGCGAGCGGATTGGGGATTGACGCTCCACTGTCTCATGTCTGTGTCTCGCGGTATGTCGTTTGCACCGTTTGGTGGTTGAACCCAGGGTAAACCTGTCATCTTTTCGGATGACAGCATGGTGGTGGCGCCCACCTACGCTAAGCATTTTGTCACTAACAGCACGAGACCGCGCCATGAACTTTTCGCACACCACCACACCTCGCCGCAAGTTGTGCCTGGGCTTGATTGCCACCACAGCTTTGGCCTGGGTCAGCACCACGGTCACCGCCCAACCCGCCTACCCCAGCAAACCTGTGCGCCTGATCGTGGGTTTTCCAGCCGGCACGGGTCCTGACATCGTGGCCCGCTTGTTGGGACAAAAATTGGCTGAAGCCTGGGGTGTCGGCGTGATCGTGGACAACAAACCCGGTGCCGGTGGCCTCATCGCGGCCAGCGAAGCCGCCCGAGCCCCTGCGGACGGGTACACCGTGATG
>CAZHDP010000290.1:0-4815 GCA_964531605.1 uncultured Burkholderiaceae bacterium
GGTACCTTGGCGATCATGCCAAGGACCTTCCTGCCTCGGGTTTGCTGTTTCCGTTTGCGATGCTGGGAAGCGATCACCATGAAGTTGGTCTGACCCGAACCATCTTGGGCGTAGATGAAACCTCTGGCAGTTTGACGCTGGCTGGTGACATTGACCCAGAAGGCTTTCTCAAACTGATGCATGCGAGCACGGACTCATTGGTCGACGGCGCAGAAGCTGCCGCCCAAGCGGCCAAGGACATGCAGGCATCTCAAGGCCCTGGACTGGCATTGCTGGTCAGCTGCGTGGGACGCAAACTGGTGATGGGGGGGCGTGTTGACGAGGAGGTAGAAGCGGTGGGCGAGGTGTTTGGCAAACATGCCACACTGGCTGGCTTTTACTCCTATGGCGAAATCAGCCCTTTCGTCAAAGACATGGGTTGCAAGCTTCACAACCAAACCATGACCATCACCTGTCTGAGCGAGCAAAGCTGAGACACCACGACGGAATAGAGGCATGCATAAGCTGTTAGCGAGACAAGTCAAACGCGTCATCGCGGTGCCGGAGGAACAACTCCCATCGGTGCTTGCCGAGATGCAGGCCTTGGCAGACGCTGGCAGCATGTCGCCAGAACTGGCCGGTGTGCTTCGTCACTTTGGCGTCTTTTTACAGCGTGTCGATGAGGCCTATGCCCAACACGACCGAGATCTGGACCTCAAAAGCAGAACTTTAGAGCTGAACTCTGCTGATTTGTCTCTGGCCAACGCCCGCCTCAGAGCAGACCTCGAAAGTCGAACTCGGGCCATCAACTCGCTCAAAGAGACGGCCCAAGGGATGCTGGAATCCAACCAGATTCTCCAGAGGAACCAGACGCTGGACATCGATGGCGACTTGGAGTCACTGTCCACCTTGATGGCTGAGTTGATTCGCGAGCGCGAACAAAGCCAAAAAGAACTGTATGACGCATTGGCCGACTTGGCATACCAAAAATTCGCATTGGATCAACATGCCATCGTCAGCACGACAGACGTTCAGGGCAACATCCAATATGCCAACGACAAATTTTGCGAGATTAGCGGCTACACGCGAGCCGAGTTGTTGAACCAAAATCACAGGCTATTGAACTCCGGTACGCACGACTCGGCCTTTTTCAAAGGCATGTGGGAGTCGATCAGCTCAGGACAGGTATGGCATGGTGAAATATGCAACCGGTCGAAAGCCGGTGCCTTGTATTGGGTGTCCGCCACCATCGTCCCGTTGCGCGATGAAAACGGTAAGCCCAACAAATACATTGCGATTCGAACAGACATCACCGAACGCAAACGGATGGAAGCGGCGATCAAAGGCACCGAGGCCCGTTTGCGCCACATCACGAACACGATTCCAGGCGTTGTTTTTCAATGGCACGTTGCAGGCGATTTGGACGCTTATCGCTTGAAGTTCACCTTCATCAGTGACCGTCTTGAGCAATTTCTGGGCATAGAGCCCACTGCTTTGTACGAAACCCCTCACTTGGCCATTGACCAAGTCGTTGCCGAAGATCGGCAAAAAGTGCTCACGGGCGTGTTGCACGCCGCCAAATGGCGGGAAGCCTATCGGGAAGACTACCGTATCCAGACCGACGACGATGCGGTGCGTTGGATGCGCATGGAAATCGCTCCCGAAAACGAAACTGCCGCCGATGGCTCAACGGTGTTCACGGGGATCTGGCAGGATGTGACCGAGCTGAAAGAGGCCGACGACCGGTTCAGGGAGGTGACTGAAAACGTGCCCGTCGCGGTGTTCCAGTACAACGTGAATGCGGGTGGTCGTTTCCAAGTGGCTTATGTCAGTCAAGCCATTGAAGGCATGATGGGCGTGAAGGCAGAGTCCGTCATCGCGAACACCGACGAATTCCTGTTCCGAGTCCATGTCGACGATCGGGCCATGTTCATGACGTCGCTTTCCGACGCCCATGCCCACAACAAGCCTTGGTCGAGTGACTTCAGGCTCAACCATTTGTCGTCTGGCGGCACGGTTTGGGTGCATGGCGAGTCGCGCCCCCGGTACATGCCCAATGGCAAAGTCACTTGGAACGGCTACCTGACCGACATCACGGCAGCCAAGCGATTTGCCACCGAGCTTGAACGTGCCAAGGAAGAGGCAGAGTCTGCCAACCGTGCCAAATCAGATTTTCTGGCCAACATGAGCCATGAAATCCGCACGCCTATGAACGGCGTGATCGGGACCACTGAGTTGTTGCTGGACACGCCCCTGGACGCCGAGCAGCAGGAGTACCTTGGCATCGTTAAACATTCAGCGGACGCCCTGTTGCGGGTGATCAACGATATTTTGGATTTCTCCAAAATTGAGGCCGGCAAATTAGACATCGAACACATTCCTTTCCATTTGGGTCAATGTGTGTCAGACACGCTCAAAACGGTGTCCAAACGTGCCCATGACAAAGGACTTGAATTGGTCTGTGACATTGCACCAGATGTCCCCATGTCAGTGATAGGCGACCCAGGACGTCTGCGACAGGTGCTGGTCAACTTGATAGACAACGCAGTCAAGTTCACGGCCCAGGGCGAGGTGATTCTCCGGATCACCCGGGCACCTGGACGTGACGCAGGATTCAACATGCTGCTGATCTCTGTCATCGATTCAGGCATCGGCATTGCCAGCAACAAGCTGAAAACCATTTTTGATGCGTTTGCGCAAGAGGACACTTCGACCACCCGTCGCTACGGGGGGACAGGTTTAGGGCTCAGCATCTGTTCGCGTTTGGCAGAAGGCATGGGGGGGCGTATTTGGGTGGAAAGCGAACTGGGCAAAGGAAGCACTTTCCACATCACAACGCGGTTGGGTCTGGACAATGCCGGCATGTCAAATCCACCGAAGGATGTCAAGCGGTTTGACGGCTTGACGGCACTGATCATCGATGACAACGAAGTGAATCGCATGGTGCTCTCTCGCACCTTGAACTCGGCTGGTATGGTGACCCATGCGGTGGCATCTGGGCAAGAAGGGTTGGCATGGCTGGGCCAACGACCTGCAGAGCGGCCACCTTGCGACCTGATCGTGCTGGACGCACAAATGCCTGAAACTGACGGGTTCAGCGTTGCCCAGCAGATCCATGGATTGCCTCACTGCAGCGCAGTCCCCATGATCATGTTGTCGTCATCGAGCATGAAAGGCGACGCACAACGCTCGCGCGATGTGGGCATTGCGGCCTACGCGTCGAAGCCAGTCGTCCGAGACGATTTGTTCAAGATCGTCGCACACGCCATGAACCTCGACGTGAGCTCAGATACCCAACAAAAGCCAGCCCAGTCGTTGGATCACAAACCGCTGCGCTCGCTGAACGTGCTTCTTGTGGAAGACCACGTTGTCAATCAAAAATTGGCGTCCATGTTGTTGGAGCGGTGGGGTCACCGTGTAGCTGTCGCAGCCAACGGACAAATAGCCTTGGACATGCTGGATCGCGCCACGTATGACGTGGTGCTGATGGACATGCTGATGCCTGTGATGGACGGGCTGGAGGCCACAAGACTGATCCGTGCTCGTGAGCACAACACCCGTATACCGATCATCGCCATGACAGCCAATGCCATGGAAGCCGACCGAGAAAGGTGCATCCAAGCGGGCATGGACGACTACCTTTCCAAACCCATCAAACCACAAGAACTTCAAGCCAAGCTCAAGGCTTTGGCACAACCTCTTGAGGAAGAGGTCGTCATCGCGACGCCTGCGGTAGAAGCTGCCAGCAAAGAACGTGCGTTTGATTACGCCGCAGCCATGCGAGAAGTAGATCAAGAAATGCTGGAAATCATCGCCATGCCCTTCATGGAACGCTGGCCATCTGACCTTCAAAAAATGCAAAATGCGTTGGCCAGCCACGACATGGAAACCATTTTGCACACCGCGCACGCGATCAAAGGCACGTTGTCCATTTTCGGTGCCAGACCTGCAAGCCAGGCCGCAGCCTTGGTTGAGCAGCATGCGCAAGAAAAAGATTTGGTGGGATTGACGGCGCTGATGGGCCCCATGGCCTCAGAGGTGGATAAATTCATCCCGCTGCTGCAACAACACATGTCCGAATGAGCGATACCCTTACATTGTCAGAGGCACAACGGTGACCCAACACATTCTTATCGTCGACGATACCGAGATCAATTTGATCCTGTTTGGGGCCTTGGTCAAAAAATTGGGGGATTGCACACCTCACACATTTGCAGACCCCTTGCAGGGCCTGGCATGGGCCATCGACAACACGCCAGACCTGATCATCGTGGACTACATGATGCCGGGGCTGGATGGCTTGGAATTCATCAGCAAGCTGCGTGAAGTGCCACACATGGAACACATCCCCATCTTGATGGTCACGGCCAATGACCAGAAGCCGGTCAGATACCGCGCGCTGGAGTTGGGTGCCAATGACTTTCTCACCAAACCGGTGGACAAAGTGGAGTTCTTGGCACGCGCCAAAAACATGCTGACCTTGAGCGAGGCCCGCAAGACCCTGGCAAACCGGGCCACATGGTTGGCAGAAGAAGTACGCAAAGCCACCGCAGAGATCGTTGCCCGGGAGCGCGATACGGTGATCCGATTGTCCAGAGCAGCAGAGTACCGTGACCCTGAAACAGGCGCCCACATTCTTCGCATGGCGCACTACTCGCAGCTCATCGCCCGTGGCTTGGGCTTGCCCCAAAGTGACCAAGATTTGTTGCTTGAAGCTGCGCCCATGCACGACATAGGCAAGGTAGGTATCCCTGACAAAATTTTGCTCAAACCTGGCAAGCTGGACCCCGACGAATTTGAGACCATGAAGCAGCACGCCATTTTTGGCTACGAACT
>CAZHDP010000291.1:0-3876 GCA_964531605.1 uncultured Burkholderiaceae bacterium
AGAAAATGACGATACAGCTGGAGTTGTGGCATTTGGTGTTCACTGCCGTGTAGGCAGCTCAGAAAAGAAGGCTCGCTGTTTGGCGAGATCGTGGTGTGTTCACTGCCGTGTAGGCAGCTCCAAACATTACTACCGAATTGCCGCGCCGATATTCCTCCAAAGGCTCACGGAAACCCCACCTTCTGCGGCCACAGGTTGTTGAACGCGTAAACCGTGACACTGGCATACAGGCCGGCTTGATGGAAGGGTTCTTGGGCGAGCCAGTCCTGTGCTGCCTGTCGCGACGGGAAGTCTATGGCCAGCAAGCTTCCCAGCATGGTCACACCGTCGTCATGCACCAGCGGGCCTGCGAAAGCGATGCGGTCTGCCACCGCGGCCAGGTAGGCTTTGTGGGCCGGTCTGGTGGTTTGACGCAGTTCGCTGGCAGCAGGCTTGTCGATAAGTGTGAAGGTGTAAACCATGGGGTGTGTTGTGACCAATGCAGGTGGTGCTGGGCAGTTGGGTTATTTCAGCGCGTCCATCATCACAAAGTTGTAATCCAAGGTGTAGAAGTCTCGGGTCATGGTCTTTCCGTCGGGTGCTTGACCTGGGGCTTGGTGTTTGAAATCAGCAATCAGCGAAGGGCGTACGCCAAAGACGGCATCGCCATCCAGGTTCTTGCTGGTTTTGTCAAAAATGTGCGTGACCAATGGCCGTTGACCCGGCGCTTGAATGCGAAAGTGCAGGTGGGCCGGCCGCCAGCTGCGGCCCGTTGTGGCCTTCAGCATTTTGATGGCAGTACCGTCTTGCGGCACAGGGTAGTCCACTGGCAGCACGGACCAGAAGCTGTATCGGCCATCGGCGCCGGTGGTCAAGGCTGCCCGCGCCCAGGCGCCTTTTTCTTCAAAGCCGTCCTGCACGTCATACAAGCCACGGTCGTCCGAGTGCCACACGTCGATCACGGCATTGGCAACGGCTTGTCCGTGCATGTCCAGGATCTGCCCTTGTGCATGCATGGGGGTGCCCGCTGCGCCACCGCTGATGTCGGCCCCCATGGGGAATTGGGGTGCGTTTTCGATCAGGAAAGGTCCTACCAAGGTGGGTTCTGTGGCGTGTGGCGGGCGAGGGTAGTCTTGCGTGACGGTCAGCATGGACAGGCCCAGCGCGTCTGAAAAAATCATGAATTCATTGCGGCCAGGCGAACACCATTTGCCCGTTTCTTCCAAGAAACTCATGGCAAATGCCCATTCTTCAGCGGTGAGTTTGACCTCTTTGGCAAAGCTGTGAATGTGTTTGATGAGCGAAAGCATGAGCTCTCGCAGGCGTGGATCGGGCGTTTTGGCGTAACGCGCCAACACCTCTTCGGTGATCAAGTTCAATGCGTCATAGCGAGATTCGATGCCATTGTGGGATGGGGTGCTCATGGTTGAATGTCCTTGGATGAAAAATCTGTGGCCAAGCGTCGCAGGTTGTCTGCTGGCTTGAGTCGAAATTTGGCAATTTTCAGTGAGCCCGTGTGTGGCAGGCTGTCCACCATCACCACGTAACGAGGGCATTTGATCGGCGACAGGCGCTGTTTGGCGTGCGCATACACGACTTCAGGGGTGATCTGCGTGCCCGGTCGAGGGACCACAGCCACCAAAATTTCTTCCTCGCCAAGGTCAGACGCCACACCGATGGCCGCACATTCCAGAACATCGGGATGGCTGCTGATGGCGGTGTCGATTTCGGCCCCTGAGATGTTCTCACCGCGTCGGCGGATGATGTCTTTTTTGCGCGTGAAGAAAAACAGAAAGTCGTCAGCGTCTTTACGGACCAAATCACCGGTCAGGAACCAACCGTCTTTGAAGCTGCCCTGCGTCTGCACCGGGTCGTTGAAGTAGCCTTGCATGAGGGTGGGCGTGCGCACGACCAGTTCACCCACTTCACCAACAGGCAAATCATGACCGTCTTCGTCAATCACACGCACTTCGGGGCGCGCAATGGCGGGGTCTGGGTGCGGTGAAATACAGCCCATGCTGCCCAGTTTGTGCGGCCCCATGTAAGGGTTGCTCAGCACGCCGGGAATCTCCGTCATGCCATAGCACTCGATCAAGACGGGGACGTGAAAGCGTTGCTGGAACGTGTCCAGCAAATCCTGGTTCAAGGGTGCCAGGAACATCTTTCGGATGTGGTGATCGGGGTTAAATTCTTCCAGCGGTCTGCGCGCCAGTATGGCCGCCGCAGACATGATCACATTCACTTCAGTGGCGCGCGTGGCGGCTGCCTGTTGCCAGAAGGTGGACGCTGAGAAGCGGCGGATCAAAATCAAAGTGCCGCCACAGGCCATGGCGCCGCCAAGTGAGTACATCAACGCATTGATGTGAAACAGCGGCAGCACACACATCAGTCGCTCGTCAGGCTGCAAGTACATGCGGTGCACAAATGCTTCGGCGGTGAGCAAATAGCTGCGCTGGCTGTGCATCACGCCCTTGGGAAACCCGGTGGTCCCAGAGGTGTAGATGATCATGCAGGTGTTGTCTGCGGTGCCCGTCCTTGTGTGGCGGTCAGGCGAGCTGGCCATCCACTGGCTCAGCAAAGCGGCTTCACCGCCGACTTGGTCTTCATCGATGACCACCTGCCAGGGGGCGGGATTCATGTCAGCGGTGGCCTCTTGCACCCGAGGCAAAGGCTCGGGCGAACAGATGACACCGCGCACACCCGCATGCTCAAAAATGTATTTGGCCTCTCGCGCTTCAAACTCAGGATTGCACGGAACGAGGATGGCGCCGATTCGGGCGCAGGCCAACAGCAGCACCACAGTTGCAGGGTGGTTGTAGGCCATGAGACCGATGCGATCCCCCGCTTGGATGCCTCGGTTGAGGAGCCATCCCACGGCACGGTCTGCCTGCGCAGCACAGGCAGACCAACTCATGGTCTCGCCTTGGTATTCCACCATGGGCTGCTGCGCCAGGTGCCGAAGACGGGCGTGGAAAAATTGATCCAACGAGAAGTCGTGGGCGTCAAACCGACGCAGCACTTCCAAGGGGGACAGGGTGATCGTGTCAGTCATTGTGGTTGTTTGTGCAGTTCAGCGTGCCACGGGCGGGCCATCGTAGGTCATGGCATGTTCGGCTGCGCTCGCCAGCTTGAACCCGATGGGCCGTGTCTGTTCTTCCAGGATGTGTGCCACGAGCGACGCCGTGCGCGCCAACAAAGGAATGCCTTTGAGCGCGCCAGCGGGGTACCCTGCGTCCAGCAGCACCGCGGGGATGGCTGCCGAGACATTCATGGGGAACGGGCGACCGTACACGCCTTCCACCTGCGACGCGAGTGCCTGCAAGGCCTTGACGTGCTGGCCAGCCACGCCCCATTCTTGGGCCAGTTCAATCAGCTTGGTGGCGCGCGGGTCACCTTGTTTGTGCACGGGGTGACCAAAGCCTGGCAGGGCTTGTTTCTGGGCTCTAAAAGCCTGCAGGCGCTCGCGAGCCACGTCTTCCAAGGCTTTGCCATGTTGGGTGGCTTGGGCCAGCATGTCGATCAGCAAATGACCTGCTGTTTCAGAGGCGCCCAAAATAACGGGGCCACAGCCCAACAAGCCTGCAGCAACAGCGCCTTGAATGGCATCGGGGGCCGCCGCGAAGGTCATGCGTGCAGCCTGCACAGAAGGCACAAGCCCGTGCTCAGCGAGCGCCACCATGGTGGCGTCGGCCACACGAACCAGATTGGCGCTTGGCGTTTCACCGGTCAACAAAAACAAGAAATACGAGGTGAAGGAGTGCTGGCCAATGACATCACGGCACAGGTCCTTGCCTCGCACAACGATGCGGTCAAGTTCCGCGACCGCCATGTGGGTCGTTCCGCTGGGTGTGAACGCGCTGGAAGTGGGGGGAGTACTCATGTGTGTTGAAGCTCTCT
>CAZHDP010000291.1:3886-4777 GCA_964531605.1 uncultured Burkholderiaceae bacterium
ACTCGAAGGTTAACGGATGCAATGTACTGTGAAGCCCCAATTGCCTTGCGTGCAAGCGCTTAGGCGACAGCAACTTAGCGGGTTACTCCCAATGCGCTGGCGTGTTCAGCGCTCCCCATAATGAACGCGCAAATCACCCCTTGTTCATCTGAGATTTCAGGAGTCACAACAATGCAGAAGCGGCCTTTTCTGAAAGCACTGGGTTCCACCCTGTTACTTTCTTCGACCTCGACATGGCTGCAGGCGCAGACCAAGCCCGTTCGGGTTGGCAGCACCTTGTCTTTGACGGGCCCGCTGGCAGGGACTGCCGTGATGCACAAGATCACCGGTGAGATTTTTGTGGAGCAATTGAACAAACGCGGCGGCTTGATGGGGCGCCCCGTCGAGTGGATTGTGAAGGACGACCAGTCCAAGCCTGACCTGGCGCGCACCCTGTACGAGCAATTGATTTCCGGCGACAACGTTGACTTGTTGATGGGACCCTATGCCACTGCCAACTCACTGGCTGCCATGGGTGTGGCCCAGCGCAACGGCAAGGTACTGATCACCAACTCGTTTGGCATACCGTCGTTGGCCAAGTACGACATGCATTTCCCAGCTTATGTGATGGGCATCGACCCAGGTACCACGGTGCCCAACACCTTGCTGGACGCGATTGGCGCGGCAGGCGGCAAGCCGCAGTCCATCGCCATGGTGACGAGCAAATTCCCGTCAGTCGTGTTTTTGTCGGTGGGCGCGCGTGAGGTGTTCAAGAAGCGTGGACTGCGGGAAGCGCTCTGGCTCGAATGGGAGTTTGGCACCCGTGATTTCGGACCGATCGCGTCGCGTTTGAAAGAGGCCAATGCCGATGTGGTGTGGATCGGCTCCATCGGGGCAGAGAGCATCCAATTG
>CAZHDP010000292.1:0-4753 GCA_964531605.1 uncultured Burkholderiaceae bacterium
GCCAAAGGCTCCACGGGCATCGCCACGCTGAACGCGGTGATGACTGAGAAGCAAACCCTGTTCATCGCGGACACCTTTGTCAACGAAGAACCTGATGCAGAACTGCTGGCCAACATCGCGATGATGGCGGTGGAAGAGGTGCAGAGCTTTGGTGTGCCGCCCAAAGTGGCCTTCCTTTCACACTCCAACTACGGGAGCTCAAGCCGGGCCAGCGCCAAAAAAATGCGCCTCGCCCGTGACCTGTTCGTGCGCATGGCGCCAGACGTGGAATGTGATGGCGAGTTGCAGGGCGATGCCGCCTTGTCCGAAGACATCCGGCGTGCCAGCTTGCTCGACACCAGCTTGAGCGGTGAAGCCAACGTGCTGATCTGCCCGAACTTGGACGCGGCCAACATCTTGTTCAACGTGCTCAAGATCACCAGCGGCAATGGCCTCACCATCGGGCCGGTGCTGTTGGGCGCCGCAGCGTCGGTGCACATCCTCACACCGTCGGCCACCGTGCGCCGCATCGTCAACATGACGGCATTGGCTGTGGCCGATGCGGCCATCAAGCGCAAGGCTTGATGGCCAGCCCGTGCCTCAGGGCCTGACGAGTCACCTCACGCGCGAGGTGCTCGCTCAGGCACCAGCGACCACCCGGCGTGCAGGTTGGTCTTGTCGTTCTCATAATCCCAACGGGTGCCACAGCGGTCACAACGGTAGCTCGTCACTGTGACCTGGCCGTGGCTGCGTGGCTCCTTGCGGTTGCTGCCCTGCACCAACTCAGCGTGGCCCGGGGCTTTACGCCAATGTTGTTGAATGCCAGCGCATGGCTCACACAGGGTGGCGGCAGTGCTGGGAGAAAGAGGAGTCAAAGGGGTGGACATCCCTGCATTCTCGCCGCCTCACCCTCCAAATCACCGGAAAAGTCGAATCACGGGAAATTTGACGGAAAATCCCCCACCAAGATGGTGCGCTGGTGCAACTCGGCACCGTTTTTGCTTCACGTCTTGACACAGCCTTTTCCGAATCTGACTTTCCTTCTCCGGAGCCTTCATGAACAAACGCCACTTTCTCCTGTCCGCCCTTGCCAGCGCCACGTTGGCGCTGACCAGCCTGACGGCACATGCCCAGGCCACACCGATCAAATTCCAGTTGGACTGGCGGTTCGAAGGACCAGCAGCCCTGTTTTTGGTCCCCGCGGCGAAAGGCTACTTCAAAGACGCCAAGTTGGACGTGACTGTGGACGCGGGCAACGGCTCCGGTGGCACCGTGACCCGTGTGGCCTCTGGGGCGTATGACATGGGCTTTGCCGATTTGGCTGCGCTGATGGAATTCCACGCCAACAACCCAGACGCCAACAACAAGCCCGTGGCCGTCATGATGGTTTACAACAACACCCCAGCCTCGGTGATGGCGCTCAAAAAGTCTGGCATCAAAACCCCAGCCGACCTGAATGGCAAAAAACTCGGTGCCCCGGTGTTTGACGCTGGCCGCCGCGCGTTCCCGATCTTCTCCAAAGCCAACAACGTGACCGGCGTGCAGTGGACCGCCATGGACCCTCCTTTGCGTGAAACCATGCTCGTGCGTGGTGATGTCGATGCCATCACCGGCTTCACCTTCACCTCCTTGCTGAACCTAGAAGCCCGTGGCGTGAAAGCAGAAGACGTGACCGTCTTGCCTTACCCTGATTTCGGCGTGAAGCTGTACGGCAATGTGATCATCGCGTCGCCCAAAATCCTGAAAGAGAACCCCGCTGCGGTCAAAGCGTTCTTGCAGGCGTTTGCCAAAGGCATGAAAGACGTGATCGCCAAGCCAGCCGAAGCGATCGAGACGGTGAAAGCACGTGACGGCATCATCAACGTGGCCCTGGAAACGCGCCGTTTGCAATTGGCCATCGACACGGTGATCAACAGCGCCGATGCACGCGCCGAAGGCTTCGGGCAAGTCAAAGGCCCTCGCCTGTCGCTGATGGCCAGCCAGGTCTCTGATGCCTTCGCCACCAAGAACCGTGTCAACCCTGACACGGTCTGGAACGGCAGCTTCTTGCCCAGCGCTGCCGAGCTGAACGTGTTGCCTGCGAAAAAGTAAGTGCATCGCCCCAGTGGCGAAAACTCATTTTTTAATAGCAAACATCCGGCATACAGCATGCCGGAATAGCCTTTTTGAGCAGGAATTTGCATGACCCCAAGCACCGACAAGCCGTTCGTGGACTTCAGTGATGTCTGGCTGGCCTACAACGATGAATTGCTGGCACAGAACCACTTTGCCGTCGAGGCGATCGACCTCAAAGTGCGCCAAGGTGAATTCATCGCCATCGTGGGCCCCTCGGGTTGCGGCAAGTCCACGTTCATGAAACTCACCACCGGCTTGCGCATGCCGACCAAGGGCAAGATCCTGATCGATGGTCAGCCGGTGACTGGGCCATTGAAGATCAGTGGCATGGCATTCCAGGCCTCATCGTTGCTGCCCTGGCGCACCACGCTGGACAACGTGCTGCTGCCCCTGGAAATCGTCGAGCCCTACCGCAGCCAGTTCAAAGACAAACGCAAAGAATACGCACAACGTGCCCGCGAGCTGCTGCAAAGCGTGGGCTTGGGTGGGTATGAGGACAAGTTCCCGTGGCAACTGTCCGGCGGCATGCAACATGCGTGCCAGCATTTGCCGCGCCCTGATCCACGAGCCCAAGATGCTGTTGCTCGACGAGCCCTTCGGCGCACTCGATGCCTTCACCCGAGAGGAACTCTGGTGCACGCTGCGCGACCTCTGGCAGGTGCAACGCTTCAACGTGATCTTGGTGACCCACGACCTGCGCGAAAGTGTGTTCCTGGCTGACACGGTCTACGTGATGAGCAAGAGCCCAGGCCGCTTTGTGGTGAAGCGGGACATCGACCTGCCCCGCCCACGCGACCTGGAAGTCACCTACACCCCCGAATTCACCGACATCGTGCACGAGCTGCGTGGCCATATTGGCGCCATGCGCAAGCAAGGCACCGCCATCAACCAGTAATCAGGATCACCATGAACAAGAAAAGCATTGAACGCTGGTCACCCTGGTTTTTACTGGTGGTGTTCATCTTGCTGTGGCAAGTGATCTGCACGGCATTTGACGTGTCGGAATTCATCTTCCCCAGCCCCTGGCGCATCTGGACACAATTTTGGGAATTCAAACTCATCATCGCAGGCCATGCATGGCGCACGTTTTGGGTGACGATGGCCGGGTTTGGCATTGCCATCGTGGTGGGGGTGTTGCTGGGCTTTGTGATCGGCAGCTCACGCTTGGCGTATGCCGCGGTGTACCCGCTGATGACAGCCTTCAATGCGCTGCCCAAAGCAGCCTTCGTGCCGATCTTGGTCGTGTGGTTTGGCATTGGCGTTGGCCCTGCCATCTTGACGGCGTTTTTGATCAGCTTCTTCCCCATCATGGTCAACATTGCCACCGGCCTGGCCACCTTGGAGCCTGAGCTTGAAGACGTGTTGCGCGTGTTGGGTGCCAAGCGTTGGGATGTGCTGATGAAGGTTGGCCTGCCCCGCTCCATGCCCTACTTTTACGGCTCACTCAAAGTGGCCATCACGCTGGCTTTTGTCGGCACCACGGTGTCTGAAATGACGGCCGCCAATGAAGGCATTGGCTACCTGTTGATCTCAGCCGGTTCCGCCATGCAAATGGGCTTGGCTTTCGCTGGCCTGGTGGTGGTGGGCGCCATGGCCATGGTGATGTACGAACTGTTCAGTGCCATTGAAAAGCACACCACTGGCTGGGCCCATCGTGGCTCACAGAACCACTGATCAGCCCACGCCATCAAGGGTGCTTCAAGGTACGCTCTTGAGCTGACTGTAGTAACGACGCCCCAGGTAATCCACCGCGCCCATCCACACCTGGAACGCGGTGACGCCCGGCACAGGCGCCAACGCAACGGCGTTGGCAACGGGGTTGTCCACCGGGATGTCTTGCAGGTAGTTGACCCCAGCTGCCTGCGCAATCAGCCGCACATTGAATACCCGCATGTGAGGGTTGCTTTGCAACCAGCTTGTCCATGACATGGTGAATCCACTGCCTACGGACGCCAAAGTCAATGGCGTGGCGGCATCAGGTTTGGGGAACAGCGCCAAGGGCATATCACTGGGCACATCGGCTGGCAGATACGCGGACAGTGTTTCAGTGGCGGTGCCCATCAAGGTCACTGAAGCCACGAACTTGGCGCCACGCACCGCATCTTGGCTGCCAACCCAACCCGGCGAAGGCTTTTGGATCAGGGTATCACTGAGGTCACCCGTGGCCACCGGCGATGGACCGGGCGCAGGCACCGTGGTCACGCAGGTCTCTCGCAGGCTGCAATAACGGGTCAGCACACTGAATCCACTGGGCACTTGCACCGTCGCCCCCTGCAAGGCTTGCGCCTTGGTGACGGGGTCTTGGCCCATCACCACCAATTGAAGGCCGTTGCTCGGGCCGGTTGACGCCACGGGCAAGGTGCCATCGGCATTCAGTACGACTTGTGCAGCGGGGTACACCTTGACGTCGCTCATGCGGCCATTGCCCACCAGCGTCCAGTAGGGGGTGGTCACGGTGCTGTAGGCCACGGTATCGGTGAACGAATCTTGGATGCGCCCTGCAGCGTCGACCACCAAGGCAGAAACCTGCATCTTGGTGCACCCGGTGACGGGGATCGGATCGTCCACACAGCCGATGACTTGGAAACGCCCCAGCTGGTTGTTTTTGGTGGCCAAACCGCCCAACAAGGTCTTCAAGGCCGTGTTGGTGCGGCCATTT
>CAZHDP010000293.1:0-4747 GCA_964531605.1 uncultured Burkholderiaceae bacterium
CGCGGCTGATGCCTGCTCGGCCACCGCGGAAGTGCAGCATCGTGGGTGATGGGATCGTCACCTTGGGCGTGTTGCCTGCACTCACTTGGCTTTTCAGGTACTCGTAGTCGGCCAACTGGATGTTTTTGGCATGGCGCACTTTGTCGATCACGCGGATCACCGGTGGGGCCAGCTCTTGCGTGCCATCGGGTTTGATGACGGTGACCGGGATGTCGGTCTTGACGCCGCCAATTTGCTCCAAGAAGTCGATGTGGAAGTAGGTGCGGCGGAATTCGCCGTCCGTGATGCTCTTCAGGCCCACGTCTTCCTGGAACTTGACGATTTCGGTGATGGCTTTGTCTTCGACCAGGCGCAGTTGCGCAGGCGTGATCTGGCCTTTGGCCTTTTGCTCGCGCGCTTCGAGCAGGTACTGAGGGCGCAAAAAGCTGCCGACGTGGTCGTAACGGGCGGGCAGTGGATTTGTGTGGGTGGTCATCGGGTCTCCTGTGTTGAAGGGGTCAGGCTGTCAATGTTAGGGCACATTTCAGGTGTTTTGATGAATACATAAATCATTCAATTTTCGTTTTAATGCTTAAAAATGGCCAAATTTGACGATTAATGTATACACTGAGTATCCATGAAAACCGCTACATCTGCTTTTCCGCTCAATGCTTGGTACGCTGCTGCCTACGATGTTGAGGTGGTCAACGCGCTTTTGCCGCGCACCATTTGCAAGCAAAACATGGTGCTCTTTCGCAAACTCGATGGCACCGTCGCGGTGCTGGAAGACGCTTGTTGGCACCGCTTGGTGCCTTTGTCGATGGGCACTTTGCAGGGTGACGAGTTGACCTGCGGTTACCACGGCCTGGTCTACAACCCCCAAGGGCGTTGCATCCACATGCCCAGCCAAGAGACCCTCAACCCCTCGGCCTGTGTGCGTGCCTACCCGGTGGTTGAAAAGCACCGCTTTGTCTGGGTTTGGCCCGGTGACCCAGCCAAGGCTGACCCCGCTTTGGTGCCCGATTTGCACTGGAATGACGATCCCGCCTGGGCGGGTGACGGCAAGCTCATCCAAGTCAAGTGCGACTACCGGCTGGTGGTCGACAACCTGATGGACCTGACCCACGAAACCTTTGTGCACGGCTCCAGCATTGGCCAGCGCGCGGTGGCCGAGGCCCCGTTTGTCGCCACCCACGGCGACCGCACAGCCACGGTCACGCGGTGGATGGCTGACATCGACGCACCGCCGTTTTGGGCGGGCCAAATTCGACAAGGCTTGGGGTACGCTGGTCGGGTTGACCGTTGGCAAATCATCCGCTTTGAGGCACCGTGCACCGTGGTGATTGATGTCGGTGTGGCCGAGGCAGGCAGTGGCGCCATTCCACCGGGCGGCAACCAGGGTGACCCTCGCCAGGGTGACCGCAGTCGAGGTGTGAACGGCATGGTGCTCAACACCATCACCCCAGAGACGGACGGTACCTGCCACTACTTTTGGGCGTTTGCCCGGAACTATTGCTTGGGCGAGCAACGCCTGACGCACCAGTTGCGAGAGGGCGTCGCCAGCATTTTTCGCGAAGACGAGTTGGTGCTCGAAGCGCAGCAGCGGGCGATGGATGAGCGGCCCGGACAGGCGTTTTACAACCTCAACATTGACGCAGGCTCGATGTGGGCTCGCCGCTTGATCGATGGGCTCGTGGTGCGAGAGAAACCTGTGGTTCCCGTCATCCCCGTGATGCCAGTGTCGGTGCCAACGTCGTCCTGACGGGCATTGCAATACCTGATTTTGCTATTGATATGAGAGCTGTAAACGTTGTGAATACTGCGGAAAACCCAGTTTCTGGTGCAGAGAGTGTGCAGGTGCGTGCGCTGCTGCAATTGCGCGAGTTGATTTTGGCTGGCGAGTTGCCAGGCGGCGCACGGATGACGGAGTTGTCCATCGTTCAACGCCTGGGGGCGTCACGCACCCCGGTGCGCACCGCACTCATGCGTCTGGAGCAAGAGGGTTTGCTGGAGGCCTTGCCTAATGGGGGCTATGCCGTCAAAACATTCACCGAACGCGATGTGTCCGAGTCGATTGAATTGCGTGGCACGCTTGAAGGCTTGTCTGCGCGTTTGGCGGCAGAGCGAGGTGCCCAGCCCGTGGTGCTTGCTGAGGCGCGAGATTGCCTCGATGCCATTGACGCCTTGCTGCAAACCCCGGCGATGACCGACGACGCGTTTTCCAACTACGTGACCTTGAACGAACGGTTTCACAGCCTGTTGTCTGAGATGGCGGGCAGTGCCGTCATTGCCCGGCAATTGGATCGTGTGGTCAGTTTGCCTTTTGCGTCCCCCTCGGGCTTTGTCGTCGCGCAGGCCAATTCACCTGCCGCGCGTGACATGCTGGTGGTGGCGCAAGACCAGCACCGTCAGGTGCTCGATGCCATTGAGCGACGTGAGGGCAGCCGGGCCGAGGCCATCATGCGTGAACACTCTCGTCTGGCGCAACGCAATTTGCGCGATGTGCTGGCCAGCCGCCAGCCGAACGCCTTGCCAGGCGTGCAATTGATCCGTCGCCGTGCTTGAGGCCAGGAACCTATGACCCCCATTTCATCGCCTTCATGGCAACCGTCCACCATCGTCGCGGTGCGCGACGTGACCCCCACCGTGCGCGAATTTGAACTCGTTCCCTTGGACGGCGTGGTTCACCCGCATTCTCCAGGTGGGCACCTGCAGGTTCAGGTGCTGATCGGGCAGGGCGCGCAAGCCCGGGTGCACACGCGGTCGTATTCGCTGGTCGGCGAACCCCAAGGCGGCCGCTACCGGATTGCCGTCAAGCGACTGGATGCTGGTCGCGGGGGCTCCCTGGCGTTGTGGCGTCTCACGCTGGGGGACCGCCTGAACGTTGGCGTGCCGCAAAACTTTTTCCCGCTGGACACGTCGGCACCCGCCTACCTGCTGGTGGCGGGTGGCATTGGTGTCACGCCGCTGGTCGCCATGGCCCAGCGTCTGGGCCAGCTGCACCGACAGACCGGTGTGCCGGTTCGCTTGTTGTACGGCGCCCGTTCCAAAGACGAGCTGGCCTATCTCCACGTGTTGCAGCAAGCCTTGGGCGAAGAGGCTGTCACGGTCGATGCGACAGGCTCAGGGCTGGATTTGCCAACGGCCATCGCGGAGCTGCCGAGGGGTGGACAGGTGTACACCTGTGGCCCTGCGCCCATGCTGGAGGCCGTCAAGCGGGCGTGGCACGCCGCTGGGCTTCCTTTGCAGGACCTGCGTTACGAAACCTTTGGCAGCAGTGGCCGCCTGCCAACCCAAAGCTTTCAGGTCAAGGTGCCTCGCCATGGGCTGGACATCACGGTAGCGGCGGGCAGCAGTTTGCTCGAAGCGCTGGAATCGGCAGGGGTGGCTTGTTTGTCTGACTGCCGACGCGGCGAGTGTGGCCTGTGCGTCACCTCGGTGCTGGGCCTTGAGGGTGAATTGGACCACCGAGACGTGTTTTTGAGCGAGCACGAAAAGCAACGCAATGACCGCATGTGCATCTGTGTGTCTCGCGTGGCGGGCAGCGTGACGCTGGATTCCGCCTACAGGGGCGATGGCCCTCTCGGTTGACGGCTGCAAACGGGGCGCCTCAAATTTGTCACAATCAGTCTTAGGATGGGGACTTCACACCAGTCCATCACGAACAACGATACCGGAGACAACACCATGCGTACTTTTTCCCCCGTTTTCAGCAAGCGCCACCTCGTGTTGCGCGGCGCCACATCCCTTGCCGTTGCCACCCTGTTCATGGCAGGCAGCGTGCAGGCGCAAGAGGCCTTCAAAATTGGTTTGATTTTGCCGATGACGGGGCCCTTCGCGTCCACGGGCAAGCAAATTGAAGCCGCTGCACGCCTCTATATGGCGCAAAACGGCAGCACGGTGGCGGGTAAAAAAGTGGAGTTGATCCTCAAAGACGACGCGGGTACCCCTGACACCACCAAGCGCATTGCGCAGGAGTTGGTGGTCAATGACAAGGTGAACGTGCTGGCGGGCTTTGGCCTCACGCCATTGGCGCTGTCCACAGCACCTATCGCAACCCAGTCAAAAACGCCTTTGGTGGTGATGGCCGCAGCCACGTCCAGCATCACGCAAGCCTCGCCTTACATCATCCGCACCAGTTTTACGTTGCCTCAAGCCGCCGTGGGCATTGCCGACTGGGCGCCCAACAACGGCATTAAAAAGGTGGTGACCCTGGTCAGCGATTACGGCCCGGGCATTGACGCTGAAAAGTTCTTCAAAGACCGTTTGACCTTCAATGGCGGCCAGGTGGTCGAGAGCTTGCGCGTGCCTCTGCGCAACCCTGACTTCGCACCTTTCCTGCAAAAGGTGCGTGATGCCAAACCCGATGCAGTGTTCACGTTCGTGCCTTCAGGTGCGGGTGCTGCGTTGATGAAGCAATTTGCAGAACGGGGTCTGGACAAAGCTGGCATCAAGCTGATCGGTACCGGTGACGTGACCGATGACGATATCCTGAACGGCATGGGGGACGTGGCCTTGGGCGTGGTGACCTCGCACCATTACTCCACGGCGCACCCATCAGCGTTGAACAAGAAGTTTGTAGAAGCCTTTCAAAAAGCCAACGCCAACCTGCGCCCGAACTTCATGGCAGTCGGTGGCTATGACGGCATGCGGGTGATTTACGAAGCCCTCAAGGCCACCAAAGGGGTGGGCGGTGGCGAGGCTTTGCTCAACGCCATGAAGGGCCAGATTTTCGAGAGCCCCCGCGGCCCGATGTTCATCGACGCGC
>CAZHDP010000294.1:0-722 GCA_964531605.1 uncultured Burkholderiaceae bacterium
TTGCAATGCCTTTGAAATGTGTGTGAAAGTTCACACATCAGTCTTAACTTTCACTCATGTTGCTAAGTGCTTGATATGGATGTTGTTTTTACAAAACGAAACACTTGTATCAGTTTGTTCTAAAAGGTAACCTTGCCCTCATGAGATCGATTGCAACCTATCCGAGGCATGGCGATGCGCTGGAGTAAAAGCGCACTGCGGAACAGCATTTTTGGCTGGATGTCGCCAGCTGCTGCCATGCCAGCCATCAATCCAGAGGCGCGCATGGAAGACATCAGGCATGCCATGTTGAGGTGCCTGACCGAACTCGACGACGAGACACACGCCGTATTTGGTCGCAAACTCAGGGCCGCGACCGACATTGACACGCTTTGGTACTCACGAAGTGAATTGATGCAGCTGATCTCTCGCCGCATTGGTGAGGTTCAAGCCCGCCAGCGCATGGCGTCCGTCACCCAGTTGTTTGTGGGCTTGCTTGCTGACAACATCGTTCATGCCAACCGCAAGCCTAAAGTGCGTTGATGGACGGGCTCAGGCGTGGTCCAGGTGACCCCACAGCACGAACGCATCTCGGTTCTCTACCGCTAACTCCACACCTGCACCAACGGGTAAAAGCACTTTTGTGGGGACATGCCCAAAAGGCAAACCCTGAACAATGGGTGTTTTTGTTTGGGTTTGCAGCCAATCCACCACCGTTTGCAGCTTGAAGCCTCGGTCATGTG
>CAZHDP010000294.1:732-4719 GCA_964531605.1 uncultured Burkholderiaceae bacterium
ATTGGCCTAAGACCAAGGCTTTTTGGCGATCAAGCACGCCCGCATGGAGCAACTGTGTCAACAGCCTTTCGATGCGCCAAGGGTATTCGGCCACATCTTCCAAAAACAGCACGCCGCCGCGCACATCGGGAAAGTAGGGCGTGCCCAGCAAGGACATCAGCACCGCAAGGTTGCCGCCCCACAGCGTGCCCTTGACATGCACCGTTGCAGGCGGCGGAGCCAGTTTGCGGCGATCTACCGGGGTGCGCCAACCTGCGCCTTCGCCCTGCCCTTGCAGCAGGTCGTCAAAACAGGCTTCCATGATGTCATCAGGCCCCTCTGGCACACCAAAGTCTTCGCCCAATGCAGGGCCTGCCCAAGTCATCGCGCCTGTTTTGGCGAGCAATGCCGACTGGAATGCCGTGAAGTCACTCAAGCCGACGAAGTGTGTGCCCCGTTCAATCGCTTTGGCGACCTTGTTGTAAGCAATCTTGGACAGGATGCGGGTGAGCCCATAGCCGCCACGGGAAATCAAGGCCACGTCGGCACCGCTCGCCGCCGCGCGTTGGATCGCCGCCAGACGAACGTCGTCATCACCCGCAAAGCGCATGTGGCTGGTCAGTGCGTCTGGGTCAAGTTCAACGTCATGACCGGAGGCTTGGAGGCGGGCCACACCTCGGCGGAAAGCGGCTTTGTCACGAACGGCTCCGCTGGGAGAGTAAATGTAGATGTGCTTTTTCACGCCACAAGTATCGCACCGAGGCGAGGTGCTGCGCCGCGCGAAGGCCTCATTGTTCACCCGAAATAAGCCACAGCTTGTCTGGCGATGGCCTCGCCGTGTTCAGGCACAAAGTGCCCCGCATTGGCCAAGCGAAGAGGCTCTGGACACGCGGCGATGTGGCCCCGTAATGCCTCCATCACCGGGCCACCCAGCACCGGGTCTTGCAGGCCAATGGCCATCATCGACTGGCCGTGCCAGTCATGCTGCCAAAACGTCAGAGCCTGGCGCGAAACTGCCGCACCTTCATCGTGTGAAAGCTCCGGCACCATGGGCGGAAAAGCCCGCAAGGCTGCACGGTGCCCACGGTCTGGAAACGGTGCCATGTAGGCGGCGCATTCGGCAGCCGACAAATGGGGATTGCCGCGTGCGAAGAGCCTGGCCACGTCAAATTCTGGGTGTTTGGCGCACATCTCACGCCAGGCAAGAAAACCCGGTGACAACGGCGCAAGCCCCGTGGCCAACAGGGTGTTCATCACCAGCAAGCCGGAATAGCGGCTCGGATCGGCCATGGGCAACGTCAACCCCAATAATCCACCCCAATCTTGAACCACCAGTACCACGTTGTTCAAATCCAGGTGTTCGATGAATTCCAGCAAGATTTGCCGGTGCCAGGTGAATGTGTGGGCACTGTCTTTCTTGGGTTTGTCGCTTTTCCCAAAACCGATCAGGTCCCGGGCAACCACACGGTGACCCGCGGCCGCAAAGACCGGGATCATTTTTCGATACAGGTAGCTCCAGGCCGGGTTGCCATGCAGGCAAAGGTAGGTCAGCGCCCTGCCCCGCGCCTGGCTTTGCCCTGGAACGTCCAACCAGTGCATGCGCAAGCCTTGCAAGCTGGGCAAACTGCTGGTGTAGTGCGCAGGCCAAGGGTAGTCAGGCAGGTGGTCAAAACGCGAATCAGGTGTGCGCACAGCGTCATCTCTGAGTCGGTGTTCGTTGGCGCGCTGGGCCAGTTTTTGGTGGGTTCGTTTGTGTTGAAAGAACCGTGTCAATTCGGCCGTGCAGGCGTCCACCAGCACGCCGGATTGCACCTGGGTGTGGTGGTTCAACATCGCATGCTCAAACAGGTTCAGTACCGAGCCAGCTGCGCCGGTTTTAGGCTCGCTGGCGCCAAACACGACGCGCTTCACCCTCGCATGCAAGATGGCACCCGCGCACATGGCACAAGGCTCCAGGGTGACGTAAAGCTCGCACCCGTCCAGGCGGTAATTGCCCAAGGCCGCTCCGGCGGCTCTCAGCGCGATGATTTCCGCGTGACCACAAGGGTCGTGGCCCGACACCGGTGCGTTGTAAGCCTGCGCAATGACCTGCCCATCCTTCACCACCACCGCCCCTACGGGGACTTCGCCAGCCTCAGCTGCCAGCTTGGCCTGAGCCAGCGCCAACTGCATGCCCTGGAGGTCATCTGCTATGAACATGATAGCTGTCAAGTGGCGTAGCGTATGCCGGATGGCGCTTATGGGTGTACCAAACCCAGCTGCCCCATCCAACGGGCCAGCGCACGTTGGTCGTCATCGCCCTGGGCATACATGGCATGCATGGCGGCATGGGATTCGGGGCGATGCTGGTTCAATTTGAGCTTGCAGTCCATGCTGGTCACGGTCAATTCGAACGCCACGATGCCTGCCAGCATTTTGTGGGCAAAGTCTTCACCCAGATTGCGCCATTGCGCTGCGTAGGCAGGCTCATGGTCTCCGATCAATTTTTTCAACAGCGCGTCTTTGTCTTGCGCATCGTCGATCAAACGGGCGCTTAATTTGCACGACACTGCCAGATAGTTCCACGTGGGTACGCGGGCCAAGTCGGGGTAGACCTGAGGAGACAGGTAGGCATGCGGCCCCATGAAGCTCACCAAGGCTTCGGGGCGCTCGGCCAGGTAGCGCCAGTGGGGGTTGCCTCTGGCCACGTGTCCTAGCAGACGTAAGGGAGCGGTTTCTGACTCGGGTTCAAGGTGCAAAGGCAGGTGCGTGATGAAGGGAAAGCCCTCGTCATCGCCAGAAATCAGCGTTGCAAACGGGTACTGCCGCATCAAGGCCACGCCATGATCCGTCGTTTTAGCTCGAAATTGCAAGGGCGTGTACATCGCTTACCACTTTCCTTTTGGCGCACGTGCGCGGATTTCGTTGGCAATCATCTCCGCCACGTCTTTGCGATTGACCTTGTTGGCAAAGTCAATCGCACTCAACCCTTGTTCGTTTTTCAACTCGGGGTCTGCCCCTGCCGCCAACAGCGCCTTGACGGCTGCACTGGTGCCATACATGGCGGCCATCATCAGTGGCGTGCTCTTGTTGGGGGACTCCGCATCAATGTACGCGTCATTTTCCAGAAGCAAGTCCATCATGGCCAAGTTGCCTTTGGTGGCTGCGTAGTGCAACGGTGCCCAACCGGGCTTGTTGACGTCAGCTCCTTTTTCGATCAATGACTCGGCAATGGCCAAGTGCCCGTCCAGCGCGGCCAACATCAGTGGACTCTCGTCGCGTGCATTGCGAAACTCGACATTGATTTTGGGCGCGTTGATCAACACGGCAATCACTTTGGGCGCAGGCACCCGAACTGCCAGCATCAAGCCTGCGGTGCCTTGCGGATCCAGCGTGTTGGGGTCAAAGCCTCGTTGCAGCAGAGACGCCACTGTTTGACTGTCGTCTTTCTTGATCGCCGTGAAAAAATCTTCGTACGATCCAGCCCAAGCGGCCTTGAAGGAGAGCAACGACAAGATGATGAACAGGGTGCGCGCCCGAAAGCCCCATCGCAAGCACGAGGGCACATGCAGGCGTGTATGACGGCGTATGTGCAGGTGACCGATCATCACAACACCCCTTTGAACAAGGTCTCGAAGTTCCGAGACGTGATCTGCCCGATTTCTTCCACCGAAAGTCCCCGTAATTGTGCAATTTGCTGGGCCACGTGAGGCACGTAGGACGGATTATTGGTTTTACCCCGGTACGGCACTGGTGCGAGGTAGGGGCTGTCGGTTTCAATCAGCATCCGGTCCAGCGGTACAAACGCTGCCACGTCCCTTAAATCCTGGGCACTTTTGAACGTCAAAATGCCTGAAAACGAAATGTAAAACCCCAGATCCAGCGCCGCCCGCGCAACGACCTGTGTCTCGGTGAAGCAATGGAATACGCCACCTGCAGCGCGCTCGCCACCCTCTTCACCCTGCTCTCGCAGGATGGCCAGCGTGTCGTCGGACGCACTGCGGGTATGGATGACCAAGGGCTTTTGCA
>CAZHDP010000295.1:0-4710 GCA_964531605.1 uncultured Burkholderiaceae bacterium
CCTACGCTCGCCAAGGCGGTGAAGTGATTGCGGCGCAGTTGGCCAAAGTCGGCATCGTCGCCAAACTGCAAAACGTCGAATGGGCACAGTGGCTCTCAGGCGTGTATGGCAACAAGAACTACGACATGACGATCATCTCGCACGTCGAGCCGTTCGACTTGGGCAACTTCGCCAAGCCAGATTACTACTGGGGCTACCAGTCGACCAAGTTCAACGAGCTGTACACCAAGTCCAAAAACGCGCTGCGCCCTGCCGACCGAGCCAAACTGTTGGGCGATGCACAGCGCCTGTTGGCCGAGGATGCCGCCCATGCCTTCTTGTACCAGCCGCAGTGGGTCACGATTTCGAACAAAAACGTGAAGGGCCTGTGGAAAGACATGCCCGTGTTCGTGAACGACCTCGCAGGCCTGTCCTGGGCCTGAGTGCTGCGTTAAATGCCCCTCACCGACGGCGTTAACCTGCGGACAACGCCTTGACCTTGGCGGCAAGGCAGGCGTGCACATGGGGCGACACAAACTGGTCCACTTCGCCACCCAAGGTCGCGATCTCGCGCACAAAGGTGCTGGAGATGAATTGGTATTTGTCGCTGGGCGTCAAAAACACCGTTTCAACGTTGGGCATCAAGGAGCGGTTCATGCCCGCCAACTGGAACTCGTAATCAAAGTCAGTCACCGCGCGCAGGCCACGCACCATGGCTTTGGCCCCCCGGGCGACGACAAAATCTCGCATCAAGCCAGAAAAACTCTCTACCTGTACCTTGGGGTAGGGTTTGGCCGCTTCTCGCACCATGGCGATGCGCTCGTCCAACGAGAACATGGCTTTTTTATGGTGTCCGGCGGCCACGGCCACGATGACATGTTCAAACAACTGCGATGCCCGTCGAATCAAATCTTCGTGGCCCAGGGTGATCGGATCAAAAGTGCCGGGGTACACGGCAATGACGTTGGTGGTCATGGAACTGCTCCTGTGGGTACGCTCCCACGCAGGGGGATTATGCAGCGTACGATAAGGGCCAAAACCGACACACTTGGCCACACGTTCGCGGTCAAACAGGAGCCACCATGCCCAACCCAACCGACTGGACCATCCCGCAGGGATGGGACGACTACACCCCCGAAGACCACGCCACTTGGAAGACGCTGTTTGAGCGGCAAGCACAGTTGCTGCCTGGCCGCGCGTGCGACGAGTTCATCCAAGGGATGCGCGACTTGCCCATCGGAGCCGATCAAATTCCAGACTTTCGGCGGCTTTCAGACGTCTTGATGAAGCGCACCGGGTGGCAAATCGTGGCGGTTCCAGGTCTCGTGCCAGACGATGTGTTTTTTGAGCATTTGGCGAACAGGCGTTTCCCGGCAGGCAACTTCATCCGGCAACGCCATGCCCTGGATTACCTTGAAGAGCCTGACGTGTTCCACGATGTGTTTGGCCATGTCCCCATGCTCATGCACCCGGCCATCGCCGATTTCATACAAGCCTATGGCCAAGGTGGCATGCGCGCCAAAGCGTTGGGCCACCTGAGCGAACTGGCACGGGTGTATTGGTACACCATCGAGTTCGGTTTGCTGCAGCAAGGGGGCGACCTCAGGCTGTATGGCGCGGGCATCGCGTCGTCGTACACCGAGTCAAAATTCTGCGTCGAGAGCTCCTCACCGAACCACATTGCCTTCGACTTGCAGCGCGTCATGCGCACCGATTACCGCATTGACGATTTCCAGGAGACGTACTTTGTCATCCGCGACCTGGACGCGCTGCTTGAGTTCACGCAGATTGATTTTGCGCCGGTCTATGCCGCAGTTGGGCAGGCCACGCCGTGGCAGCCGGGGGAAGTGTTGTCTCAGGACACCGTGTTTCAACGGGGCACTGGCGACTACCATCGACAGAGAAAATCAGCCCTCACGGCCTGAGGGTCAGCAAGTGCGCGTGCACGGCACCGGCTTTCACGTGCCGGTGCACGCACAAGCTGTGGGGCAAGCCCAACTCGGCCAAGGCCTCGTCCGTCCAGGGCACGGGTGCTTCCAGGTAGATCCACCCTTCCGCCCTGACTGCCGCTGCAGCGGCCCGCAGGGCTTGGGGGTACAACGCCGAATCAAACGGGGGGTCCAACAACACCAGGTCCAGGCTGGCAGCCGCCTGACGCTGCAAGGCGGTGAGCCCGTCACCCCGCTCTAACCGAATGGCATCGGCCTTCAGCTTGTCTTTGAGCTGCTGCATTTGCCGAACCAACCCGGCATGCTGCTCCACGATCAACACCTGAGCCGCCCCACGCGAAGCGGCTTCAAATCCCAAGCCACCACAACCGCCAAAAGCGTCGACGCAGCGCCATCCGGTCAAATCCTGACCCAACCAATTGAACAAGGTCTCACGCACACGGTCTGGCGTGGGCCGCAAACCTGGCAGGTCTGGGACCGGCAACACGGTGCGTCGCCACAGCCCCCCAATGATGCGGACTTCACCTTTGCCACGGTGGGCAGGAGGCGTTTTGGGAGCCCCTGCGGCTTTTGCTGGGGCGGGTTTGGCGTGTGGGCGTTTCATGGGGTGGCACCGACGATCACGGTGACCATCTGTTGAGGTTGAAGTTTGCGGGCGAACGCCGCCTTGATGTCAGCCACCGTCAGCTTTTCGACAGCCTGTGTCCAAGTGTCCAAGTAGTCCAAGGGCAATTGGTTCCAGGCGATGTTAGCGACGTTGTCGAGCAGCTTGCGGTTGCTGTCAATGCGCAGGGCAAAACCACCGATCAGGTTGTCCTTGGCGGCCCGTAACTCGGCTTCGGTTGGCCCCTCAGCAACAAACCGGGCAAGCACACCTTGCGCCACGTTCACCGCCGCTTGCGCCTGGTCAGGCCGGGTCTGCAGGCCTACCGTGAAAGCGCCCGCGTGCAAACCTGGCGAGAAGTAGCTGTAAACGCTGTAGCTCAGTCCGCGCTGTTCTCGGACCTCTTGCGTCAGGCGAGAAACAAAACCGCCCCCACCGAGCGTGTAGTTGCCCACCGTCAGTGCAAAAAAATCAGGGTCGTCGCGTTTGAAGCCAGGTTGCCCCATCAGCACATGCGCCTGGGCTGATTCAAAAGGCAATTGCAGCACCTCGGCTTTGGTCAACGCCTTGACCTCAGCGACCGCAGGTGCAGGGCTGCACGGGGCCGTTGGCAGCGAGGCCAACAAGCCCGTGACCAGGGTTTGGGCTTGGGGCCGGGTCACGTCGCCCACGATGCTGATGCGGGCACGACAAGGGAGCACCCAGCTGCGGTAATGGCTCTGCATGTCGGTCACATCGATGGCGGCCAGCGTGCGCTCGGTCATCTCGGCACCGTAGGGATGGTCGCCATAAATCGCTTGACCGAATGCCCGCGCTGCCACCGTGGCCGGGCGGCGATTGGCCTCGCTCAGTGAGGCCACCAAGCGCTCGCGTTCACGCGCCCAGACCTTGTCGGGGAACGCTGGCTGCCCCAACTGGCGGGCGGCCAGTGCCACCGCAGAAGCGAGCACGTCGGGGTAGCTCAAAGACCGCAAGCTGAAGCTCATGCGATCGCTGCCTGCGCTGGCTGAGAAGGATGCGCCCAAGTCTGCCCAAGCCTCGCTCAAAGCGTTTTCATCCAGAGCGGGCATGGCGACTTGTGGCAAGACGCCTTTGGCCGTCATGCTGGCGGTGACGTTGGCCAAACCCGCTTTTGCGGCAGGGTCGCGGCGGCCACCCGCGTCGAAGTCGATCTGCACATCGACCATCGGAATGCCAGGGCTGGAAACCAAATAGACCTGTGCGCCGTTTGGCAGCGCCCATTGCTCGATGGGTATCGCGGCGAAGGCGACGGGGGAAAACATCAAACAAAAAGCAGCCTTTCGGCATATTCTGTATAGTTTTATTGCTATCAATTCAGAAGCACTCATGGCAAAAGCATTCATGGCATTCAATCTCAATGGCTCAATGACGACGGGCAGCCGCAGGTGCGGAGGACGCTGCGCGAGGCTGCGTTGACACAGGCTGTGGCAGCAAGATGGCTTGGGTGAGCTGGTCATCGCCAAAGTATTTGGCAGCGACAGCCTGGACTTGCTCGGCCGTGATGCCCCTCAGGCGCTCAATGAGCCGCGAGCCTGTGTCCAGTGGCAGGCCTTGGATCCAATAGCTGCCCAGCTCTCGGGCTTGGTTCATGACGGCGTCGAGTTTGTACACCTCACTGGCCACCCATTGCGCCTTCACACGTTTCAACTCAGCCTCGCTCACGCCTTCTTTGGCCACTTTGTCGACCTGCGCGCGCAAAGCTTTTGCCAACTCTTCAGAACTGCGCCCCTTGGCGGGCACACCATCCAGCACAAACAATTGGGGGCCTCGGCCCATCAAACCGTTGTACGCGCCCGCGCTGTCAGCCAGCCGTTGCTCACCCTGGACCAACGTCCGGTCCAAGCGGGCACCGCTGTAGCCGTCCAGCACGGCGGCCAGCACAGTCAAGGCCAGAGGGTCATTGGCTGCTGCTGAGTCGATGTCACCCGAAGCGAGCAGGCTTGGCACCTTGAAGGCAAGAGACACGTAGGCCTGCTCGGCCGGTGCTTTGTAGTCCAGTCGCCGCATGCCGACCTGCGTGGGCTCCACCCGGGGCTTGCGCGCGGGCACGGCACGCGATGGGCTCGCGCCGTAATGCTGCTGCGCCCAGTGGTGCACCAGCTGCACTTCGACATCGCCCACCACGACCACCGCAGCGATGGCCGGTACGTACGACTT
>CAZHDP010000296.1:0-4705 GCA_964531605.1 uncultured Burkholderiaceae bacterium
TGAGTGGGTGAGTTTCAAACTCAGGTTCTGCCGCGTTTGCCCCGCCTCCTAAGCGGCGATCAGGTCCTTCCGGGCGATGAAGCGCTCGGTGGTTTGGGCCTGTTTGTCGTCACTTTTGTAGCTGCGCCGCCCCAACACTTCGCGCGCCAGCAGGCCAGGATAGGCCTCTAACGCCACGCGCTCAGGGTGGGTGCCTGGGTGCAAACCCGGCAGGCAAGCGCCAGTGTCCAGCAACAGCGGCACGCCTGCATGCAACATGTAGGCCACAGGCGGATTCACCCACTTCATCGACGGGCTGGAACCCGCAGGGCCATCGGTTGCCCGGTGGGCAAATTTGCCCCCCACAGGCCGGGCATCGCAAAACGCTTTGAACTGCGCACGGATGTCTTCGCGACTCAAACCCGCGTAATGCCGAATGCACGCGAGCCAGTCTGTGGGCCAGCCGAGCGCCAAGACCAGCTCACGCGGCAAACCAAACGGCAAGTCAAAGCCACCCACCCAATGAGGCTCCGCAGACAACGCTGCCACCCACGACGCTGGCGTGGCAAATCGCTCTAATTTTGATAGCACAACTCGTCCACTGGACGTGCCGCCATAGGCCAAAACGATGGGCTTTTTCTTGGTGGGGCGACTGCTGAAATCGCAGCCCAGCAGCAGCGCGTCGTTCATCAACTTCGCGCCAAGGGCATCAGGCGCGGCCGACGATGGAGGCCGTGGCCATCAGTTCTTCCAACAAGGCCAAGGACACTTTGCCCGACACCGCGTAGGGGTCGAGTTCAGGTTTTTCAGAATACTTGAGCAAGATGGAATGGTTGATCTTGGCCAAATTGACCTTGCCCATGGTCCAACCACCAAAGCGGCGTTCCAAGATCTCTTCGTAGTGCAGGAGGATCACATTTTTGTGACGTGCATCTTTTTGGATGTGGCCAAACAGGTCACACACCGCGTCGCGCCCGCCTTCGATGGCCTGCAAAAAGATGCCTCCGCCGTAGCACAGGATGCCGGTGATGCCGAGGCTGGGGTTGTAATGGCGCGAGCGCGTCAGGATGTCGTCAATGGCGGCATCGCCGCAGTCCACGGCACGGCTGGCGTAAAGCAAACGAACTAGCATGGGGGTCAGTCCTACTTGGGGATGAGGGAGAGGAATTCGCGGCGCAGGTTGACGTCTTTGAGAAAGACACCCCGCATCACGGAGTTGATCATCTTGCTGTCCATGTCTTTCACACCACGCCAACCCATGCAGAAGTGGCTGGCCTCCATGACGATGGCCAAGCCATCTGGCTGGGTTTTTTCCATGATCAGGTCAGCCAGTTGCACCACGGCTTCTTCCTGGATCTGGGGGCGGCCCATGATCCATTCGGCCAGGCGTGCGTACTTGGACAAACCAATCACGTTGGTGTGCTCATTGGGCATCACACCGATCCAGATGCGACCAATGACCGGGCAAAAGTGGTGGCTGCACGCGCTGCGCACGGTGATGGGGCCCACGATCATCAGCTCGTTGAGGTGACCGGCGTTAGGGAATTCGGTGATGTTCGGCGCTTGAACATAGCGACCACGGAACACCTCGTTGACGTACATCTTGGCGACGCGCCGAGCGGTGTCACCCGTGTTGTGGTCGTTTTCAGTGTCGATCACCAGGCTGCTGAGCACGCCTTTCATGTGGTGTTCGACCTCGTCCAGCAATTGTTCCAATTCACCGGGCTGGATGAACTCGGCAATGTTGTCATTGGCATGAAATCGCTTGCGCGCGGCAACAATGCGCTCCCGGATTTTCACGGAAACGGGGGTGCCCTCATCAGGGGTATCAGGTTTCATGGTCAGATGGCTCAGAGGATGGGCGCGGTGGCAATCCTCCATCGTAACAGCGAGCCACGCCGCATTTGGCATCGATCACCTCTTTCACAGCAGGGCCAAAGCCCCATCGTCACAGCACAAGCTAGAGGTATTTGCGACCCTGCAACAACAGCGCTGCGCGCATGACCATGTAAGCCAGGTACTCCAGACAACGTTGTCGCCAGGGCCGGTGCGCGTATTCGGAGGGGTCCATCACGTCCCCCTCGTGCTCAATGGCTTGCATCAGGTGTTGCCTCAATTCAGCAGCGAACGTTTTGCCCTGCACCGTGATGTTGGCTTCACGGGCCAACAGCAAGCTCAAAGGGTCCAGATTGGAAGAGCCCACCGTGGACCACGCACCATCGATGACCGCCACTTTGGCGTGCAAAAAGCTGCCCGCGTATTCATGGATCTCAACACCGGCTTTGAGCAGGGCGCCGTACACCGGCCGCGCAGCGTAGTACTGCATGAAGTACTCATAACGCCCTTGCAACAGCAAACGCACCTTGACACCGCGTTTGGCGGCGTGGATCAGCGCCAAACGCAGCTTTCTTCCTGGCACGAAATAGGCGTTGGCAATGATCACCTCTTCTCGTGCATGGCTGATGGCGCGTCGGTAAGCCCGTTCGATGCCAGCACGGTGACGCACGTTGTCACGCAGCACGAGCGCTGCTTTTGACACATGAGCGGTGGGAAGCGGCGGCGCCACTTTGGCGGCGACGAGTGCTTGCATCAGCACATGGCGGGCGTCCCTGGAGGCGTCAAGCACCGCATGCATGGTTTGCTGTATCCGCCCAGACTTGAGTTGTGCCATGCGGTCAGTGCGGGCCCACAACAGGCTCATGGCCTCGTGCACGTCAGCCACCAAGGGGCCGATCACCCGCACTGAAAAATCAAACCTGGGTGCACTCAAGGCACCGTGGTTGGGGTCATGAAAGTCGTCCAAGATGTTGATGCCGCCGCAAAAAGCCACTTTGCTGTCGATGCACACCAGCTTGCGGTGCAAGCGTCGCCACTGGATGGGCCGCAAGATGCCCAGCGTGCCCATCGGTGCAAACACGGTCCATTGCACCCCGGCGCCACGCATGCGCTGCGCCCATTCAGGCGTCAACGGCTCACTGCCCACACCGTCCACCAGCACCATGGTGTGAACGCCGCGCAATGCGGCGCGCTCCAGCGCTTGGGCCACACCCAGCCCGCCCGCCGTGAAGTCAAAGATGTAGGTTTCAAACCGCACTTCAAATTGAGCAGCATCGATGGCCGCAATCAAGGCTGGGAAAAACCCCCGGCTACCGCTCAGCAGTTGCAAATGATGGCCCGCTTGGGCAGAGGTGGATGGCATGTCAGTCGCCCCACGCAAATTCTGCAATCAAGGGCAAGTGGTCGGACATGCGGTGCCAAATTCGCCCCCGAGGTACCGTCACCCGCAACGGTTTAAGGCCCCGTGCGTAGACGCAGTCGAGCTGGACCACCGGAAGGCGCGACGGGTAGGTCGCGGCACTTGGCAGCTTCACGGCAACCAGGTCAGCGGCAGCCAACGCGCGGTCCACCCTGGCCCCCCAGTCATTGAAATCGCCCGCCACCAACAACGGCACGTCGGGTGGAATCTCTCGTGCCACAAACCGGCAAATGTGTTCAGCCTGTCGTCCTCGGCTGGCGGGAATCAACCCAAAGTGCGCCACGATCACGTGAACAGGGCGTTCGTGCACCAGAAGTTCAACATGCAAGATGCCACGCTGCTCGAAGCGGTGGTCCGACACGTCTTCGTGCTGGTGGTCCACCACGGGCCAACGAGACAACAGTGCGTTGCCATGCTCACCATGTCGGGTGTGTGCGTTGGTACGGTACACCGCCTCATACCCTTCAGGTGCGAGGTAATCGGCTTGAGGCACGTCAGGCCAATGGGCAAAGTGCAGGGCCTCACGTTGGTGAAATTTGCGCACCTCTTGCAAGCACACGATGTCCGCATCAAACTGCTCGACGGCATGCCCCAGGTTGTGGATCTCTAACCGACGCGCAGCACCAACCCCTTGAACACCCTTGTGGATGTTGTAGGTAACGACGCGCAACACTTGATCAGACAGGGGCATGGTGGAAGCTTGTGTCACAGAAGAACCCAAGCTTAGCGCCAAACTCAACGCCGATGACCCAGGAGAAACCGAGGCAGGTTCAAAATGGCTTCTGCATTCGAGGCAGAAGTTGCCAAATCTGCCGCCTCTTGGTAAGGCAACCAACGGTGGTGGGTGTGCTCCTTGGGGCTGAGCTGAATGGGGGTCCCGCTTGGCACACAGAGGCTGAAGAGGTGCTCGGTGTTGTGGGTCACCCCTGGCGCATAGCGGTGCAACCAGTGGGGGTAGATGGTGTACACGTTTTCCAGGTGCCAATCCAGCAAGCCACCGGCAAGCGCAGAGCCGGGACGACAGTCGATCCCGGTTTCCTCCCCTACCTCACGCCAAGCCGTTTGGCCCAGGGGTTCGTCAACAGCGTCTTTGCTGCCAGTCACAGACTGCCAAAAATCACTGGGCGAATCAGCCCGGCGGATCATGAGCACATCGAGCGCTGGGGTGTGGATCACCACCAGGACGGATTGGGGAATCTTGAAGGCGCGAGACACCGTGGATGCTCGCGTCTTCAAGTCACTGAAAACCGTTCAGGTCAGGTCGAGGCCGTGAGGGTGTTGCGCAAACGGATGTGGAGTTCACGCAACTGCTTTTCATCCACGGGGCTGGGGGCTTGGGTCAGCAAGTCCTGCGCGCGCTGGGTCTTGGGGAAGGCAATCACGTCGCGGATGGATTCAGCGCCGGTCATCAACATGACCAAGCGGTCCAGACCGATCGCGATGCCACCATGGGGCGGTGCACCGTACTGC
>CAZHDP010000297.1:0-4679 GCA_964531605.1 uncultured Burkholderiaceae bacterium
ACCTGGCAAGACCCCTCGCTGTTTGCCGACGAGCGCCACCCCACGCACTACACCAGTGCCGATGCCCAACGCTTCACGGCCCATCTCGCCCAAAAATTGGGGGTCACCCCCGACTTCATCGAACCCGGCTACGAAGACACCTGGTACTACCTGTGGCGCGAACGCCGCCTGCCCGTCAATGTCGACCCGTTTGACTCGCGCCTGGACGACGAGATGGAACGCATGCGCCTGCGCCGTGTGTTCGAGCAAAAATTGGATTCGGTGGTGGGCTACGTGTTGCCCATCGCGCCCGATGACGAGTCCACCGGCCTGAATGGCCCGCAGTGGCGCACTGGCCCTTGGTTTTTGCGCGATGAGCGCATGTACCTGATGCCCGGCGACTCCCCCATGGGTTACCGCTTGCCGCTGGATTCACTCCCGTGGGTCAGCCAGGCCGACTACCCCTACCTGGTCGAACGCGACCCCAGCACGCTGCGCGACGCCCTGCCCTCGTCGCAAGCCTTGGCAGCACGGTACGCGCCCTTTGGCGGCAACACCCGAGTGAAAGCCGATCCGACGGCTCCAGCGGGCACACCCGGCTACATGGCCGGTGCGGTCAAGCCCGGCGAGGCCCAACGGGTCATGCAAGGAGGCCTGCAGCGCGGCCAATCGGGCCAAGCCAGTGTGAACGCCCGCAGCCCCGGACAAGAGCAGCCCAGCGAATACGGTCACACGCCCAGCGCGTTCGAATCCGCCCACTGGGTGACGCGCACCGCCTTGTGCGTGGAAGTGCGCGACCCGCGCCGTGCCAGCGGCCCCAAAGCCGAAGCCGTGGGCCATGCCTCGGGCGTGTTGTATGTCTTCATGCCGCCATTGGCCAAGCTCGACGATTACCTGGATTTGCTGGCGGCCATCGAAGCCACGGCAGGAGAAACGGGCTTGAAAGTCGTGCTCGAAGGCTACCCGCCGCCACGCGACCCACGCTTGAAGTTGCTGCAAGTCACGCCTGACCCTGGTGTGATCGAGGTCAACATTCACCCCGCCCACAGTTGGAAAGAGCTGGTCGAGCACACCGAGTTCTTGTACCAAGCGGCGTTTGAAACCCGCTTGTCGGCCGAGAAGTTCATGACCGACGGCCGCCACACCGGCACCGGTGGCGGCAACCACTTTGTGATGGGCGGCGCCATGCCTTCGGACAGCCCCTTCTTGCGCCGTCCGGAATTGCTGGCAAGCTTGCTGCGCTATTGGCACAACCACCCGGCCTTGAGCTACCTGTTCTCAGGCATGTTCATCGGGCCCACGAGCCAGGCGCCACGCGTCGATGAAGCCCGCAATGACCAGCTGTATGAGCTGGAAATTGCCCTGGAGCAAATCAGCAAAAACCGTGACCTCTATGGCCAAAGCATGCCACCCTGGTTGGTGGACCGCACCCTGCGCAACATCTTGATCGACGCCACCGGCAACACCCACCGCAGCGAGTTCTGCATCGACAAGATGTACTCGCCTGACAGTGCCACCGGCCGCCTGGGCTTGCTGGAACTGCGCGCGTTTGAAATGCCGCCGCATGCCCGCATGAGCATTGCGCAACAGTTGCTGCTGCGCGCGCTGATCGCCCGCTTCTGGAAAATGCCGTACACCGCACCACTGACCCGATGGGGCACCCAGTTGCATGACCGCTGCTTGCTGCCCAAGTTCATCGAGATGGACTTTGAGGACGTCGTCACCGACATGCAACGCGCAGGCTACGGCTTTGACCAGGCTTGGTTTGCGCCGCACCTGGAGTTCCGCTTCCCGCTGGTGGGGAGCGTCAAGTCACGCGGCATCGAACTGACGCTGCGCAACGCGCTGGAGCCCTGGCATGTGATGGGCGAAGAAGGCACATCGGGCGGCACTGCGCGGTATGTGGACTCGTCCCTGGAGCGCATGGAAGTGCGGGTCACCGGGCTCAACGAAAGCCGCTATGTGATTACTTGCAACGGGCAAGCGATTCCGCTCCAGCCCACCGGGGTTGAGGGCGAGTTTGTGGCCGGTGTGCGCTACCGTGCATGGAACCCACCGAGCGCGCTGCACCCCAGCATCGGTGTGCACGCCCCCTTGACCTTCGACATTGTGGACACGTGGATGCAGCATTCGCTGGGTGGTTGCCAATACCACGTGGCGCACCCCGGCGGCCGCAACTACGACACCTTCCCGGTCAACAGCTACGAAGCAGAGAGCCGCCGTTTGGCACGCTTCTTCCGGATGGGGCACACCCCAGGCCGCACGCATGTACCGCCAGCGACGGTGCATGTGCCGGGCAGCAGAGAGTTCCCGTTCACGCTGGACTTGAGACGCTGAGCCCTGAGCATGGCCACGCCATGCCGTCGGCCACCTCGGACTCGGACTCGGACTCCGACTCGGACTCGGACTCGAACCCCTCGTCAGTTGTTGCTGGCGGCGGGTGCCGAAGCCGCAGCGGCAGGTTTGGGTGGCGCCAACTTGTCGGCAGGCAAGCCCAAATAACCTGCGGCCCGTTCAGGTGACATGCCATAGGTCAAGCCAAACGGTTGATTCCCCGCCATGCCGCGCGCCGTGCCTCTGAGTTGGCTGATTTCTTGAAACGGCAACACGAACTGGCTGCCATCGTTGCACGACATGTCGATGGTGCCACTGGTCGTGGCGGTGTAGCGCAAGGAGCCAAAACAGTTCACCGCTGGACTTTCGGCGCTTTTGAGCTGCACCGTGCCCACACGCTCTCGTGCAAAGTTGGCTTCGCCGCGCAACACACGTGACCCCATCACAGCGATGGCATCAGCGTCGGACGACAGCCAACCCGTGCCTTTCTCGACCACCATGGCGCATCCCGAGACGGCAACCCCCATCACCACCAACACAGCCAGCTTGGCAGGCGAATTCATTGGGATCGTTGGCTTCACGGCGTTCTCGCTTTCATCGGGTTGACGGCTTCAAGCACAGAGTTTCGGCGAAAATCGCGGGTTGGCGCGCACCCATGGCCTAAATCCCTTGCCCCTGCACAACCATCGGACACTCGATGGCGTTTATACGCCAAGTGAACTAAGCTGCTAGTCTGCACAGCTCAAACCCGATTTAACGCTTCCTCGCCTGTCATGAACGACGTTAACCTGCCTCTCACCGAGCACGAGTCATCGCGCTTGATGGCGTTGCGCACGGAAAACAAACGTCTGCGAGAGGCGTTGTCCCAGAGCCAGCACAACGAAACTCGCTTGAGTTTGGTCCTCAAAGGTGCCAATGACGGTTGGTGGGATTGGGATTTTGTGACCGGTGAACGCTTTTACTCGGCACGGGGTTGGGCCATGCTGGGCTTTGGCGAAACCGAAATCCCTTATGACGGGCAATTGTGGGAACGCTTGATCCACGCCGACGACCGACCCCACGTGGACATGGCTTTTGCCAAAGCGATCAAAGACGGCAGCGACCTGTATGCCGCGGAGATGCGCTTGCGCCACAAAGCGGGACACTACCTGCACGTGCTGTCGCGTGGTCACATTTTGCGTGACGAGAATGGGCGCGCGATCCGCTTATCGGGCACCAACACCGACCTGACTGAACGCAAAACAGTTGAAGAAAACATCCATCGCCTGGGCTTTTATGACCCACTGACCAACCTGCCCAACCGGCGACTGATGATGGACCGGCTCACGCACGCCCTGCTGGCCACACAGCGTTCGGGCATCACCGGTGCCGTGATGTTTTTGGACTTGGACAATTTCAAGCAAATCAATGACGCCAGGGGTCACCGCATCGGCGACGCCTTGCTGATGCAGGTGGCAGAACGCATCAGCCAGTCATTGCGCAGCGAAGACACCGTGGCACGCATCGGTGGTGACGAGTTTGTGGTGCTGGTCGAAGACCTCGGTGCAGACCTCGCTCATGCGGCTTTGAGTGCCATGGCTGTTGCCGAAAAAATCAGGGCCACGATGGGCAAGCCCTACCTGATCGAAGGCAGCGAGTACAACAGCTCTGGCAGCATAGGCATCACGGTGTTTCCAAGGGCCAAAGAGACGGTAGAAGATTTGCTGCGCGAAGCGGACACGGCCATGTACCGCGCTAAATCCGATGGGCGCAACCGCATCGTCTTTTTTGAAACAGGCATGCAGGCTGAGGTGGAGCAACGCCTTGCCATGGAAAACGACTTGGCCGAAGCCATTGTTGCCAAGCGGCTGCGCGTGGATGTGCAACCCCAGGTGGACGAAAAAGGCCACGTGGTGGGGGGCGAGTTGCTGCTGCGTTGGAACGACCCAGTGCGTGGCCCGGTGTCGCCCATGCAGTTCATCCCTTTGGCAGAAGAGTCAGGTCAAATTGTCGCCCTGGGGGACTGGGTGCTGGAACAAGCCTGCGAGGCCTTGGTCGTCTTGCACCGGCTAGACCCCACCTTGTCACTGTCGGTCAATGTCAGCCCGCGCCAGTTCAGGCAAGAGCAATTCGTGGCCAAAGTTCAAAGTGTCTTGCAGCGCACCGGCGCCAATCCACAGCGCCTGATCATGGAAGTCACCGAAGGCTTGTTGATTGCCAACCTGAACGACACCGTGGCCCGCATGGACAGCTTGGTGAACTTGGGCATCCGCTTTTCAATTGATGATTTTGGGACCGGCTATTCCAGCTTGGCCTATCTGAAAAAGCTGCCACTTTACGAGCTGAAAATTGACAAGAGCTTTGTGCAAGACACCCCAGACGACCCC
>CAZHDP010000298.1:0-4643 GCA_964531605.1 uncultured Burkholderiaceae bacterium
TGCTGACTCGCCAAGATACGGTGTCCGCGTTTTACCTGCCCTGGTCTCGCTTTTTGGAGTTGTTTGCCGGTGGCGTGCTGGCCTACCTCGTTCGTCATCGGCCTCAGGTGCTGGCCGCCATACCGGTTGATCGCCAGTTGTTGGGATTGGTCCTCTTGTTGCCTGCGCTGTTTGTGCTGAACGAGAAATTGCCATTCCCTGGGTGGCTGGCGCTGATCCCCGTGCTCGGTTCCTTTTTGGTGTTGTCTGGCGTGCATTCTCGGCATGCCGTGAAGTGGGTCCAAGCGTTGTTGAGCCATCCATGGATGGTTTGGTTCGGTTTGATCAGCTACCCCTTGTACTTGTGGCACTGGCCTGTGCTGTCTTTTGCACGGATTTGGCACGGACAAACCCCGGTCGTTGAGGTTCGCGCGGTAGCTGTGGTCGTCAGTGTGTTGTTGGCTTGGGCCACTTACCAATGGATCGAAAAACCCCTGCGCTTTCACGCTCACCGCCGCCGGGTAACGGTGGTGTTGTGCGGGGTGGCTGTGGTGATGTTGGGCATGGGCGTGGTGCTCTGGAAAACGTCCTGGGTCACACACCGAGCCATTGCTGAACGCTTCCCTGATTTCGACAAATCCTTCAATCAAACCCGTTTTTCAGACGGGTCTTGCGAGCGCCTGCTGGGTCGCTCGGTGCTGCATGAAGAAGTGTGTTTGACCAACAGTGAGGCACCAGAGTACCTCTTCATCGGCGACAGCCACGCCATGGCGTTGAATTCAGCCGCGCACCTCGGCCTGTTGCCCATGAAATCGATGCTGGTGGGGGGGCACAGCTGCATGCTGTATCCCAACTTGCGGCATCGCCTGAAATACGAGGCCAACTACGCCCATAACTGCCAGGCCATTGCCAAGGACGCGATCCAAGCGGCGTTGAACACGCCCTCGGTCAAAACCGTGGTGGTGGTGCAGTCCACCCCTGTGTTCAGTGAAGCACAAGGCTTGGTGTCATTCGACTACCAAGATGAGGTGACCGGGCAATCGATCAGCCAGTACGAGGCGTTCATGCGTGGCAACTTTGCGCTGCTGCAGCAACTCAAACCAAGCCAAAAACGCATTGTGTTCGTGAAAGACACGCACTACTTGGACCGCAATCCTTTGGACTGTGTCGATCGTTTCGGTGTCTCTGATGAGAGCCGTTGTGCCGTGTCAGTGGCCAAAGTTAAAAAACTCAAGGCGGCCTACACGGGTGCCTTGGAAGCGTTGCTGGCGACCTCACCCCATGTTCGCTTGTTTGATGCCGCTGCGGTGTTGTGTGATGAACAGGTTTGCCGATCAAACGAAGGCAACCGGTTCTACTTCTTTGACACCCACCATTTGTCTGGGTACGGCAGTGCCAAAGTGCTGACGGACTTTCAACGGTCCGCCGCATTACGACCTTAGGTGAGCCGCTTACAGGCTTTTGGCACTGAAGGTGTCACAAGCCTTGACGCTGCCATTTTGCAGACCATTGTTGAACCACCGTGTGCGTTGTGCACTGGTGCCATGGGTGAAACTCTCTGGCACGACGCGACCCTGGCTTTGCTTTTGAAGTGCATCGTCACCGATTTTGGCTGCGGCATTCATGGCCGATTCGATGTCCCCATTCTCCAGAATGTGGCGTGATTCCTGGGCCTTGTTGGCCCACACCCCGGCCAGGCAATCGGCCTGCAGTTCCAGCCTCACGCTCAGCGCGTTGTATTCTGTTTTGCTGACACGCCCACGCATGCTGTCCATCTTGTCACTGATGCCCAGCAGGTTTTGCACATGGTGGCCAACTTCGTGTGCCACCACATAGGCCTGGGCAAATTCACCTGGCGCACCCAATTGGTTTTTCAGCGTTTGGTAGAAATCCAGATCGATGTACACCTTCTGGTCGGCAGGGCAGTAGAACGGCCCCATCGCGCTCTGGCCCTGGCCACAAGCGGTCGTGGTGGCGCCACGAAACAGGACCAGTTTCGGTTCTTTGTAGGTGCTGCCGCCTTTGCTGAACACATCGCGCCAAACGTCTTCGGTGTCGGCCAGTACGGTGGACACAAACGATGCCATGCGGTCATTGCCAGCAGGCTTGTGTGGGGCTTCTTGCCGCTGCTGAGGCGCGGGTTCACCCCCGCTGAGCAGGCCCAGCACCGTCAACGGGTTGATGCCAAACATCCACCCGGCGAGCAGCGCCACGGCCACGGTGCCCAGGCCGATCCCTCGACCGCCGCCACCGATCCGGGGCATGCCGCCGCCGCCCCCATCATCACGGCGGTCTTCAACGTTGTCAGACTGACGATTGCCTTCCCATTTCATGGTGTTCCCTCATTTCCCTTGTGGTGTTATTTTTTTACAAAACGTCGCTGGCGAAGTCTGCCAAACGAGAGCGCTCACCCCTCGCGAGCGTGATGTGGCCGCCATGTGGCCAGCCTTTGAAGCGATCAACAGCATACGTGAGACCCGATGATCCCTCCGTCAAATACGGTGTGTCAATCTGAGCCAAGTTGCCCATGCAAATGATCTTGGTGCCAGGGCCCGCACGCGTGATGAGTGTTTTCATCTGTTTCGGCGTCAAATTTTGGGCCTCGTCGATGATCACGTACTTGTTCATGAACGTGCGACCGCGCATGAAATTCATGCTCTTGATCTTGATGCGACTGCGGATCAACTCGTTGGTGGCGGCGCGGCCCCATTCCCCAGCGTTGCCACCATCGCCTTTGGCGAGGAATTCCAAATTGTCGTCCAATGCGCCCATCCACGGGCCCATTTTTTCTTCTTCGGTACCCGGCAAAAAGCCAATGTCTTCGCCCACGCTGACTGTTGCACGGGTCATGATGATCTCGGTGTAACGGCGGTCATCCAGCACCTGGGTCAGGCCCGCGGCCAAGGCCATCAGCGTTTTACCGGTGCCCGCTGTCCCTGTCAGGGTGACAAAGTCGACTTCAGGGTCCATCAGCAAATTGACCGCAAAACTCTGCTCGCGGTTGCGGGTGGTCACACCCCAGATGGCGTTTTTGGCATGACCAAAGTCTTTCAATGTGCGCAGCACAGCCGTTTTGTCCCGGATTTCAGTCACACGGGCATACAAACTCGGCTCGCCTGGCACTTCAAAGTACACAAACTGGTTGATGTGCAGGTGCGGCACGATCGGGCCGCTGACACGGTAAAACGTGTGGCTGCCGGTTTGCCAGCTTTCCACTGTTTTGCCGTGGGTGGACCAAAAATCATGGGGCAAGGCCAGCGAGCCCGAGTACAGCAGGTCGCCGTCTTCCAGGGTCTTGTCGTTTTGGTAGTCTTCTGCGGCCAGACCCAAGGCCCGTGCTTTGACCCGCATGTTGATGTCTTTAGACACCAACACCACTTCGCGAGCGGGTTTGCCCTTGCCATCGGACATGTTTTCGGGGAGCAGTTTGAGCGCCTCTACCACGCCCAGGATTTGGTTGTCAGCCTTGCCTTGAGGCAGGCTGGAGGGCAGCGTGTAGTTGAGGGATTGTGTCTGGAAGAACAGCTTGCCACCGGCTTCACCGTGGCCCGTGCTGTTGAGCTTCAACCCCAAGCCGATGTCTGCCCCTTGCGCGGCGGCCAAGGCGTCCAGCGTGCGGCTGGTCTGCCGACCATTGCGAGCGACTTCTGTCATGCCCTTTTTGTGCCCGTCAAGCTCTTCGAGCACGATCATGGGCAAGAAGACGTCATGCTCCTCAAATCGGAACAAGCACATGGGGTCGTGCAGCAACACGTTGGTGTCCAGCACAAACAGCTTGGTGGGTCCGTGAGGCTTTTTAGCCCGCACAGCCTTGACGGGTGACGGGCTTCGCTTTTCAACCGGTGCCGCAAACAAGGCCGCTTGTTCGCCTGCCCGCTGAAATGATGTGGACGACACTGGCGCGGTGGTCAGTTCATCCCCACTGACGGTGGCTGCCGAGTTGGAGTTTGTGGCCACAGGTCCTTTTGCTTTGCCCGTAGACGAGCGTTTGCGCGGTGCAGCCGAGGACTTGGCAGGCGTGTCGGCGGCAAGATCAGCCGCAGGCGGGTTTGTGACAGCCGGGGCTACAGCGGCCTCCAATTTGTCAATCGACAGCCGGGCGGCACGCTTGGTGGGGGCGGGGGGCAGAGGCATGAGGTTTACCAGTGGGTGAGGTAGGGGGCAGGGGGGCAAACCCCCAAATGTAAAAAAGCCGCACAGTCACCTGGGCGGCTTCATGGTCAGAGCGGTGAGAACAGCGGTGTTGTTCAACACACAGTCCGGTGGGGTGTCAGGCCGCTTTTTTAAGCGCTTTCACGGCTTTCAGGACATCGTCAACGTGCCCTGGTACTTTGAGGCCTCGCCATTCTTCCTTGAGCAGGCCATCCGCACCAATCAAAAAGGTGCTGCGCTCAATGCCTTTGACCTTTTTACCGTACATGATTTTGTTTTTGACCACACCGAACATGTGGCACATTTTTTCTTCAGTGTCGGCAATCAGTTCAAATGGCAATTCAAGTTTTGACTTGAACTCGTCATGTGATTTCATGTTGTCGCGTGACACGCCAAAAACCGTGGCACCTGCCTTCACGAAGTCCTTGTACTTGTCGCGAAACTGCATGGCCTCTGTGGTGCAGCCAGGGGTATTGTCTTTCGGGTAAAAATAAAGCACCATGGTTTTGCCA
>CAZHDP010000299.1:0-4635 GCA_964531605.1 uncultured Burkholderiaceae bacterium
CTCACCTTCAGCGACTACAGCCGCAACGCCATCCGCATGGCCGCGCTGATGAAGCGCCGCGTGATCCACGTGTTCACGCACGACTCCATTGGCCTCGGTGAAGACGGCCCCACCCACCAGTCGATCGAGCACGCCGCGAGCCTTCGCTTGATCCCGAACCTGGACGTGTGGCGCCCCGCCGACACGGCTGAAACCACCGTCGCCTGGGCCGTGGCCTTGCAAAACAAGCACAAGCCCACCGCACTGCTGCTCAGCCGCCAAAACCTGACCTACGCCCCCAAGGGCGACTCGTTGGATGCCCCCGATGCATCGGGCCTGGACGCCATCAACAAAGGTGCCTACGTGCTGGCCGAGCCCTCTGAAGTGGGCCTGAAGAAAAAGACGCAAGCGGTCATCATTGCTACCGGCTCTGAAGTGCAATTGGCCTTGAAAGCGCAGAGCGTGTTGGCGGCCCGCAAGATTGCGGTGCGCGTGGTCTCCATGCCCAGCACCACCACCTTTGACGCCCAAAGCGTGGCCTACAAATCCGAAGTGTTGCCCCAGGGCTTGCCCCGCATCGCGGTGGAAATGGGCTCGACCAGTGGCTGGTGGAAGTACGGCGTGTCTGCGGTGGTCGGCATCGACAGCTACGGTGAATCTGCCCCCGCCCCCGTGCTGTTCGAACACTTTGGCTTCACGCCCGAAAACGTGGCCGACACGGTGCAAGCCGTGCTGCGCAAGTGAACGCAAGCATCCCTTTCATTTTTTAAAACCCAGGAGAATCCCATGACCATCAAGATCGGCATCAACGGTTTCGGCCGCATCGGTCGCAACGTGTTGCGCTCAGCCATTCAAAACTTCAGCGACATCGAAGTCGTTGGCATCAATGATTTGCTGGAGCCCGACTACCTCGCGTACATGTTGCAGTACGACAGCGTGCATGGCCGTTTTGATGGCAAGGTTTCGGTCGAAGGCAACACCCTGGTGGTGAACGGCAAGAAGATCCGCTTGACCCAAGAGCGTGACCCCGCCAACCTGAAGTGGAACGAAGTCGGCGCCGACGTGGTCATCGAATCCACGGGCCTGTTCCTTGACAAAGTGACCGCACAAAAACACCTGGATGCAGGCGCCAAGAAAGTCATCTTGTCGGCCCCGTCCAAAGACGACACCCCCATGTTCGTCTACGGTGTGAACCACGCCACCTACAAGGGCGAAGCCATCATCTCCAACGCAAGCTGCACCACCAACTGCCTGGCCCCCGTGGCCAAGGTGTTGAACGACAAATGGGGCATCAAGCGTGGCCTGATGACCACGGTACACGCGGCCACCGCCACGCAAAAAACCGTGGATGGCCCCAGCAACAAAGACTGGCGCGGTGGTCGCGGCATTCTGGAAAACATCATCCCCTCCAGCACCGGTGCCGCCAAGGCCGTGGGCGTGGTGATTCCTGAGCTGAACAAAAAGCTCACCGGCATGTCCTTCCGCGTGCCCACCAGCGACGTGTCGGTGGTTGACCTGACCGTCGAACTGAACAAAGAAGCCACCTACAAAGAAATCTGCGCCGAAATGAAGGCCCAGAGCGAAGGCGCTTTGAAGGGCGTGCTCGGCTACACCGAAGACAAGGTGGTCGCCACCGACTTCCGTGGCGACACCCGCACGTCGATCTTTGACGCGGACGCTGGCATCGCGCTGGACGGCACCTTCGTGAAGATCGTCAGCTGGTACGACAACGAGTGGGGTTACTCCAACAAGTGCCTGGAAATGGTGCGTGTGGTGGCCAAATAAGCTCGGCCATTCCCTCATGTAAAACGCGCCCTCGGGCGCGTTTTTTTTACCCTGTCAAAAATAGGACATTGGTCCTTTGGATTGATTTCGGTAATATTTACTTACAAAATGCGGCACCATCGCTAACATTTGCGATGTCTGGTGACTTGAATTGGCGTCAGCTTTGAACTGGCTGCATAAATCCGCATTGGGGCTGTTGAAGATGAACATGAAAAATCTCTGGGGCATGCTGGCATTGGTCGGCATGTTGGTCGGCTGCGGAGGGGCAGGCGTATCGGACAACAGAGGCATCACCTCGAGCACGCAAAAAACGGCGGCAGATCTGGTGGATGCACCTCTTGCGCTCAAGCAGACCACCGCACAGGCCTCAGAGAGCTTGCTTGGCAAAGCTGCAAGTGCCGTTGCAGGCAATGCGCTGGTCAACAATGGCTTTGAAAGTGGTACCACCGGCTGGACGTCTTCTTCGACTGCAGGCTATGCGTTGATCTCTGCCTTTTCTCAACATCCTGCGAATACGGGCACACGGTATGCTTGGCTGGGTGGCTACGATGACGGCACTGATGTTCTTTACCAAGATGTGACGGTGCCTGCTTCGGGTCAACAGGCTGCCCTCCAGTTTTGGTACCGAATCACAAGCGCGGATTCAATTTACACCGCCTACGACAAGTTGTCTGTTGATGTGTACAGCACGGCAGGTACCAAATTGGCGACGTTGGCGTCATTTTCCAATTTAGACAAAAACAGTGGGTGGACACGGTCCGCTCGTTACGACTTGACCGCCTATAAGGGGCAAACGATTCGCATACGGTTTTCTGCGACGTTGGACATCTCTGATTCAACGTCTTTCTTGATCGATGATGTGGCTGTCGCACCAATCACGCCTAACGTTACCCCAACCAACGGTCCTTGGTGGAACCCTGCTGAGAGTGGCAGCGGGTACATGGTGGAGCGCCAGGGACGCATGCTGTCTTTGGGCGCCTACCTTTACGATGATGGGGGTGCCGCTACTTGGTACGCAGCCATCTTGACGCAACAAAGCAACGGGTCATTCACTGGATCGTTGAGTCGCTTTGCGGGGGGCCAATCACTGACCAGTGCGTACAAGGCGCCTTCGAGCAACGTGGACGCTGCAACGGCAACGATGACCTTTGACTCAGCGACCTCCGGGACGTTGCTGCTCAAATTGACGGGCAGTTCAACGGTCAGGGCCATTCCTATTGAGCTGTTCTCTTTGACCACGTCCCCCGCGTTTGCCCCCTCCAATGCCAGTTTCCAAAGTGGCGTGTGGTGGAACGAGTCTCAAAGCGGACGTGGCTTCGTGATTGAAGTTCAGGGCAATCAAGCCTTCATTGGGAGCTTCATGTACATCGACACGGGGAAAGCTGTCTGGTATTCCAGCTCGGGCACCTTGCAAGGAAGCAACGCCTTCTCAGCACCCATGCAACAGTTTGGGGGCGGCCAATCGTTGACGGGGTCATACCGTGCCCCATCTGTGGCGAACGCCAACATCGGCACACTCAGTTTCGTGGCCACTTCGTCTACCACGGGCAATCTCACCCTGCCCAATGGCACTGTCGTGCCAATCAAACGATTCATCTTCAACGGCTCGACTGAAACCCCCACGGGCGGGGGAACAGGTTCAACGGGTGGGACCACAGGAGGGGCAACAGGAGGTACGACCGGTGGGACGACCACAGGTATTGCACTGTTTGCAGGTACTTACAACCTCTCGACCAGTACAGGGGCATCTGGCAGCTTCACCGTCAACAGCAGTGGCAGCGTGACTGGCTGCCGCGTTGGCACTGTGGTGGCCTGCTCTGGTCAGCTCACGTTGAACAGCAGCACAGGTAACGCCAATTTCCAAATTTTCGGAAACGATGGCCAAACACCTGTGGACACCACGGCCAGGTTGAGTGGCACGATCACCTCCAGCGGCGCTGTGACAGGATCGTTCTCAGGCTCATCGGTCAGCGATGGCCCCTTCAGCGGCTCGCTCACCGGGTCTCGTTCTGGGGCAGCGCCGTCCACCGGCGGAAGTGGCACGGGCTCCGGCACGTCGACATTGACGTGTTTCAACAATCTGTTGGGTACTTGGTATCACTCCGTGGGCGGTACTTGGACGTTCTCGGTCACCGGTGGCGTCAACAAAGCAAAGCTGGAGTTGAACTCCTTGAATTACGGGCCCGCTGCAAAACAAATTACCGAATTGAGTGTGTCTGCGTGTACCAGCACTTCTTTGACTTACACCATCACACGAGCGGCATTGATCAACACAATTGACCCCAGTTTTGCCTATGAAAAGACGCCAGCCAACGCCCCGGGTGAGGTGGACTGGAGCAAGGTGTACAACCAGCCTTACTCCTTGTCTGGATCTGGCCTTCAGTTTGGCAATTACACCTACGCAAAACAGTGACAAACCCCTTTTGACGACATGAACCCAGTGATACCCATACGGCATTGGACCTGGACTTTAGCGCTAGGCGCGCTTGCAGTGGTGAGCGGGTGCGGCGGTGGTCACACCCCACTCGACAGGGACGGGGCCTCAGTACTGACCGCGAAAGCGGGTGTTGTCCCACAAAGCGGAATTTGGTGGAACCCTGCAGAGAGCGGTCGAGGGTTTACGGTGGAGGTACAGGGTGATCAATTGGCGTTTGCCATGTACATGTACGACACAGGTGGCAAATCGGTCTGGTACGCTGGCGTGTTGAACAAGCAGCCTGATGGCGCTTACAACGGGTCAATGATGTTGTTCAACGGCGGCCAAAGTTTGTCAGGGAACTACCGTGCACCGAGCGGTGCGACCACTGCGGCCAGTGTGTCAGTGTCGTTTGACAACAGCAACAGTGGTCAATTGACGTTGCAAGCATCAGG
>CAZHDP010000300.1:0-4622 GCA_964531605.1 uncultured Burkholderiaceae bacterium
CGGTGTGGCTGCCGCGCATGCCCAGCTTGTCGAGCTTTTGCGCGATGCTGAAACCCTTCATGCCCTTTTCAATCAGGAAAGCCGTGACGCCACGCGCGCCCAGCTCAGGTTCGCTCTTGGCGTACACCACCAGGGTGTCGGCATCAGGGCCGTTGGTGATCCACATTTTGTTGCCGTTGAGCAGGTAGTACCCACCTTTGTCTTCGGCTTTGAGCTTCATGCTGATGACGTCAGACCCTGCACCCGGCTCGCTCATGGCCAACGCGCCGACGTGCTCGCCGCTGATCAGCTTGGGCAGGTACTTGGCTTTTTGCGCCTCGGTGCCATTGCGGTTGATTTGGTTGACGCACAGGTTGCTGTGGGCACCGTAGGACAGGCCCACGGAGGCGCTGGCACGGCTGATTTCTTCCATGGCCACCATGTGAGCCAGGTAGCCCATGTTGGCGCCGCCGTAGGTTTCAGGCACGGTGATGCCCAGCACGCCCAGGCCACCCATTTTTTGCCACAAGTCCATCGGGAACTGGTCGAGGCGGTCAATCTCTGCCGCACGTGGGGCAATCTCGGCTTGGGCGAAGTCGCGCACGGCATCGCGCAGGGCGTCAATGTCTTCACCGAGTTGAAAGTTCAGGCCGGGCAGGTTGTTCATGGTCAGGTCTCCTGGGGTTCTCGATTGATGTGGGGTGCGGTGTTCAGTAAGTCTTGGGGACGGGCACCAGGGTCTGCTGCATCACAGCGCAGTCTGTACGCTTGCCGTCGGCCGCGACGTGAACGACTTCGGCGGTGGTCACGATGATGCGCTTGCCGCCCTTGACCACACGGCCAATGGCTCGAAGCTCGCCACCTTGAAAGGCCGCGAGGAAATTGATTTTGTATTCGACCGTGGTCACTTCCATGCCTTCGGGCGCCACAGTCAAAGCGGCATAGCCACCGGCAATGTCAGCCAGCGCACCCATGGCCCCGCCGTGGAAGCCGCCCTGCTGCTGCGTCACGCGGTCAGAGTAAGGCAAGGCAAGCTCGCACACCCCACGCTCCACACGCACCAAGCGGACACCAAGGTGCTGCATCATGCCCTGCCGAACCAGACTGTCGTGCACCCTGTTGTGGAGTTCGTCAGGGGTCGGCAAAGAAGCAGGAGGGGTGCTCATGATGGGCTTTCAGTTGAAGGATTTGATTGACGTTTACGTAAACGTCAATTATGGCTGAATTCCGTCATTTGGCACCTGTCACCTTGGTCAACAGGGCTTTGGCTTCCTTCTCGTGAACCTTCACTTCGTCCAGATTGGCTTTGAGCTCGGCGAGTTGCTCCTCAAGCTGTTGGCGGTGCACACCCAGCACGGCAAGAAACTTTTGCAACTGCGGCCCGGTGTCGCGCGGGCTGTCGTACATGTCGATGATGTCTTTGGCCTCGGTCAGCGAAAAACCCAAACGCTTGGCGCGCAGCGTGAGCCGCAAGCGGGTGCGGTCACCCGCGCTGTAGGTGCGGTTGCGCCCCCCAGGGCCGGTGCGCTCAGGGCGCAGCAGACCCATGTCTTCGTAGAAGCGGATGGCGCGGGTGGTCAGGTCAAACTCTTTGGCCAGATCGCTGATGCTGTAAGTGCTTGTCGCCATGGTGTCCGTGCTTGCCCGTGGTTACTTCGAGAATGAATGACGTTTACGTTAACGTCAATTATGAACGCACCGGTGACACCGCAGCCATGAACGAACTAGAAAGCCAGCTCCACTACGTCTTTGGCGACACGCTGCCCGCGCCGGGCACAACGGTCGAGGTGGCTCTTGGCGTCAAATGGATACGCATGGCTCTGCCGTTTGCCTTGGACCACATCAACCTGTGGCTGCTGCGCGATGAGATCGATGGCCGTGCAGGCTGGACTGTGGTCGACTGCTGCGTGGACAAACCCGAATCCCGCGCCCAGTGGGAAACCTTGTTTGCCACCCAGCTCGAAGGCTTGCCCATCTTGCGGGTGATCGTCACGCACATGCACCCGGACCACATTGGCTTGGCTCACTGGTTGTGCGAACGCTGGGACGCGCCCCTGTGGATCAGCGCCACCGATTACAACGCGGCCCGCTTGGGCTCGCAGACCACCACGGGCTTTGGTGGTGAGGCGGCAGCGGCGTTTTTTGCCTCGCATGGGCTGAACGATCCCGCGGTGGTGTCGCAAATCAGAGGGCGCGCCAAGTATTACCCGAGCCTGGTGCCCGATGTGCCCAGTCGCTTTTGCAGGCTGATCGATGGGGACGCGGTGCGCATTGGGGGGCGTGACTGGCAGTGCATCAGCGGCAGCGGGCATTCGCTGGAGCACATGGCCTTGCATTGCGCGGCGCTGAATGTGCTGATCAGCGGCGACATGGTGCTGCCCCGCATCTCGACCAACGTGAGTGTGTATGACGTCGAACCTGAATCAGACCCGCTGAAACTCTTTTTGCGCAGCCTGGACAAGTTCCGGCACTTGCCCATCGACACGCTGACGCTGCCATCCCACGGCAAGCCGTTCCAAGGGCTGCACACGCGCATCGGGCAGCTGCATGACCACCACCGTGATCGCCTGGCAGAGGTGCTGCAAGGCTGTACCGCAAAGGCCATCAGCGCGGCCGAAGTGCTGCCCATCATGTTCAAGCGCCCCTTGGATTTGCACCAGACCACGTTTGCCATCGGCGAGGCCATCGCGCATTTGCACACGCTGTGGCTGCAAGGCCAGTTGACGCGCACCCGGGGTGAAGACGGCATCTATCGGTTTGCAGCCACACCCGACAAGGCCACCACCCGCGCGGTCACCACTTCGGAATAGCCTCTTCCTTGAGCTCGCCACGCAGCGTGGCGTAGTCGGGCAACAGGGTAGCTACGGTGTCCCAGAACCGGGGGCTGTGGTCCATCACGCGCAGGTGACTCAACTCGTGGGCTACCACGTAATCGATCACCGACGGTTTGAAGTGCACCAGCCGCCAATGCAAGCGGATCGAACCATCGGCCTTGGCACTGCCCCAGCGCGTACCCGCGCTGCTGAGGCTGAGCTTGCGCCACTGCACGCCCAGCAAGGGCGCGAAATGGTTGAGCCGCTCTGTGAACAAGGCCTTGGCTTGCCGCATCAACCAGGCCTGGGTGGCATCGCGAATTTGATCAGGCGTGGCCTGGCTGGGCAAGGCCATGTGCAGCGTTTGCTGTGTACCACCAGTGACGGCATCGACGGTCGACACCAGCTCACCCCCGACACCGCCAAAGGCATGCGAAGGGTCCAGTCGCAGCGCCACCGTGCCACCCAAATAGGGAAAACTGGCACCGTCTTTCCATTCGATTTGCGCCTGCGCCATGCGCTGCTGGCGCTCTTGCGATTGGGCCAGCTTTTTAAGGATCCAACCGGCTTTTTCGCGCAGTGCCGCATCCACTTCGTACAGCGGCACCCATTTGGGGGCACTCACCGTCAGCCCGTCAGCCCCCACCGAAAACCCGATGGTGCGGCGTTTGCCACGGCGAAATGCGTACCCCACCAACGTGTCGGTGAGCACCACTTCACGCGTGGCGGCCGGGTGCCGGTACACCGCTTGAGGAGCAACCGACGTCAAACGCTCTCCCAGGTCCAAAGGGCCACGAGGCTTGGCAGGCTGACTGGGTTGAGATGGTTTGGGTTGGGGCGGTTTGGGTTGGGGCGGTCGGGGTGGCACAGGCTTGGCCACCACGCCTGCGTCCTCCAAAAAATCGAAGGCCAATTGCATCAACCGTTGCATGGCATCAAGCGGTGCAAAGGATTAAACCGGGGTGGCATCTGCGGGGGCTGCTTGGCGGTAGCCCTCAGGGTCAAGGCGGCGCATCTCCGCCTCGATCCAGGATTGCACCTCAGCCATCAACTCGTCGGGGTCTCGGCCCTCGCTGGACAGGGGCTTGCCGATCGACACGTCCACCACGCCGGGGTACTTCATCAGGCTTTTGCGCGGCCAGCATTTGGCCGATGACACGGCAATGGGCACCACGGGTGCGCCTGTGGCCACAGCCAAGCGCGTGCCGCCAGTCTTGTACTGCCCCACTTGGCCGCGAGGGATGCGCGTGCCTTCGGGAAACATGATCACCCAGGTGCCCTGCCCCAGCAAACGCTGGCCCTGCTCTACGACCTTGGCAAAAGCCTGCTTGCCCTGCTTGCGGTCGATGTGGATCATGTCGCAGCGGCCGATGCCCCAGCCAAAAAACGGGATGTACAAAATCTCTTTTTTGAACACGTAAGCCAATGGCCTGGGCATGATCAACGGCATCAAAAAAGTCTCGAGCGTGGACTGGTGCTTGAGCAGCAAGATGGCTGGTTTGGCGTGTCCACTCGCGTCCACGCCGGGCAGGTTGTCCATGCCTTGGATGCGCCAACTGACACCACAAATCACCTTCAAGCCCACCATCGCGCAGGTCAAAAAACCCTTGGCAAAGCCGAACATGGTGTGGGCACTGACGAACGGCGCCGAGAGCACCATCAGAAAAGCAAACGGAATGACCGTGATGAACATCCACAAAAGGTGCAGGGCTGAGCGGAGGATCACCATGGCGTTGACCTGTGCAAAGAGGTTGGACTTTCGGTTACGGCATCAGTGCGCCAGACCATGGGCAAATCGGCGCTCAGTGTTTGTGCTTGCTGGTGGGATCG
>CAZHDP010000301.1:0-4599 GCA_964531605.1 uncultured Burkholderiaceae bacterium
GCTCTTCATCGGGCAAAGGGGTTGGCAAGCGCTCCAGAGCCACTTCGAGAACTTTGTCGATCCAACGAACAGGAACGATCTCCAAACCACTCTTGACGTTGTCTGGGATTTCTTGAAGGTCTTTGATGTTCTCTTCAGGAATGAGCACTGTTCTGATGCCTCCACGCAAAGCGGCCAACAGTTTCTCTTTGAGTCCACCGATGGCGGTCACTTCACCGCGCAAAGTGATTTCACCCGTCATTGCGACATCGCTGCGCACAGGGATGCCCGTCAAGGCCGAAACAAAGGCCGTGGTCATCGCTGCGCCAGCGCTCGGGCCGTCCTTAGGGGTGGCGCCGTCTGGCACGTGAATGTGGATGTCCTTCTTGTCGAACACCTCATCTTTGATGCCCAACACACGGGCGCGACTGCGAACCACCGTGCGAGCCGCCTCAACCGACTCTTTCATCACATCGCCCAGAGAGCCTGTGCGAGTGATCACCCCTTTGCCCGGCATGACAGCCGCTTCAATGGTCAGCAAATCGCCGCCAACCTCGGTCCATGCCAAGCCAACCACTTGACCCACCTGGTTTTGCTGTTCAGCGCGGCCGTAGGTGTACTTTCGCACGCTCAAAAAGTCATGCAAGTTGTCGGCATTGACGATCACTTGCGGGGTCATCTTTTTGAGCTGCAAACCCTTCACCACTTTGCGGCAAATTTTGGAGAGTTCGCGCTCCAGTGACCGAACACCCGCTTCACGGGTGTAGTAACGCACGATGTCGCGGACGGCATCTTCTGCGATCGACAATTCGCTGTCTTTCAATCCGTTGTTGCTCAACTGCTTGGGCAACAGGTAACGCACCGCGATGTTGACCTTTTCATCTTCGGTGTAGCCTGACAGTCGAATGACCTCCATGCGGTCCAGCAGCGCTGGTGGAATGTTCATGGAATTCGACGTGGCCACAAACATCACGTCGCTCAAGTCAAAGTCGACTTCCACGTAGTGGTCACCAAAGGTATGGTTTTGCTCAGGGTCCAACACCTCCAGCAAAGCGCTGGAAGGGTCACCGCGAAAATCTGTGCCCAGCTTGTCGATCTCATCCAGCAAAAACAGCGGATTGCGCGCACCGGCTTTCGTCAGGCTCTGCAGCACCTTGCCTGGCAAAGCGCCGATGTAAGTGCGACGGTGCCCCCGAATCTCGGCTTCGTCGCGCATCCCACCCAAGGCCATGCGCACGTACTTGCGTCCAGTCGCTTTGGCAACAGATTGCCCCAAGGACGTTTTACCCACACCAGGAGGCCCAACCAAACAAAGGATAGGCGCTTTGACCTTGTCAACACGCTGCTGCACTGCGAGGTATTCAAGGATGCGGTCTTTGACTTTGTCCAGCCCAAAATGATCGGCATTCAAAACGGCCTCGGCATTCACCAAGTCGTGTTTAATCTTTGTTTTTTTGCTCCATGGCAAAGAGATCAGCACGTCCAGGTAATTGCGCACCACTGAAGCTTCTGCCGACATGGGCGACATCAGCTTGAGTTTTTTGAGTTCGGCTTCGGCTTTTTTACGGGCATCGGCGGGCATCTTGGCAGATGCGATTTTCTTTTCGATCTCTTCCAGATCTGCGCCATCCTCCCCTTCGCCCAACTCTTTTTGAATGGCCTTGACCTGCTCATTCAAATAGAAGTCGCGTTGGTTTTTCTCCATTTGGCGTTTGACACGCCCACGGATTTTTTTGTCGACATTCAAAATATCGACTTCGCGCTCGATCTGCTCAAACAGGTTTTCCAACCTGGCTTTGATGTCAGCCAGCTCCAACACGGCTTGTTTGTTTTCCAGTTTCAGCGGCAAATGCGCAGCGATCGTGTCTGCCAAGCGCCCGGGATCGTCGATGCTGGAAATGGACGTCAGAATTTCTGGCGGAATTTTCTTGTTCAGCTTCACATACTGATCGAATTGCTGCATGACTGCCCGTCGCAACGCCTCGATCTCGCTGCCCAGTGGGCCAGCAGAGGGCGTCATGTCCAAGGGCGTCACCGTGGCGGTAAAGTGAACCTCACCATCCTTGATGTCATTGACCGTTGCACGCTGCAAACCTTCGACCAGTACCTTGACCGTGCCATCGGGAAGCTTGAGCATCTGCAGAATCGTGGAGACACAACCCGACGAAAACATGTCGTCGGCTGCTGGCTCATCTTTGGCGGCTGCCTTTTGCGCCACCAACATGATGCGGCGATCAACCTCCATGGCCGTCTCCAACGCCTTGATGCTTTTGGGACGACCGACGAAAAGGGGAATCACCATGTGCGGGAACACGACCACGTCACGCAAAGGCAACAGTGGCAAGTCCAGCGCGACAGGGGGTAAAGGGGTATGACCAGACATGGTTTTCCTCAAAGCTATCTGTTGAATATGGTCGGCAACATCGCTATTTCAAGCGATACGCGGCCATTCAATCGCCAGAAAAGAGGCTGTTTGCACGCTCTCCCTCTGATGGGCAGCGTCAACAAGCCTCTCTCACAACATCACAAGCACCGCTCAGGCGGACTTAGCTGCCTCGCGGTACACCAAGATCGGGGGCTTGTCCTCGTCAATGCTGGACTCTTCCACGACCACTTTTTCAACGTTCGCCGTGGTCGGCAAGTCAAACATGATGTCAATCAAGGCCTGCTCCAAAATGGACCGCAATCCGCGAGCGCCGGTCTTGCGAATCAAAGCTTTTTTGGCAATGGCTTTGAGCGCGGCAGGACGGATTTCCAGGTTCACGCCCTCCATGCCAAACAGTTGACCGTACTGTTTGACCAAGGCGTTTTTGGGCTCAGTGAGGATCTGAACCAAAGCGTCTTCCGTCAATTCAGCCAATGTTGCGACCACAGGCATGCGCCCAACCAGCTCAGGGATCAAACCAAACTTGATCAAGTCTTCGGGTTCTGCATCCTTGAAAACCTCTGACAGGCTGCGCTGTTGTTTGCTCTTCACGGCAGCACCAAAGCCGATGCCGGAGGCCTCGGTACGGTTTTCGATGACTTTTTCCAGGCCTGCAAACGCACCACCACAAATGAACAAGATATTTGTGGTGTCTACCTGCAAAAAGTCTTGGTTGGGGTGCTTGCGACCGCCCTGCGGTGGCACGCTTGCCATGGTGCCCTCAATCAACTTGAGCAGCGCCTGCTGAACGCCTTCACCCGACACATCACGGGTGATCGAGGGGTTGTCTGATTTGCGTGAAATTTTGTCAATTTCATCGATGTACACAATGCCGCGCTGCGCACGAGCGACGTCGTAGTCACAGCTTTGAAGCAGTTTTTGGATGATGTTTTCCACATCTTCACCCACGTAACCCGCTTCGGTCAACGTCGTCGCATCGGCCATCACGAAAGGCACATCCAACATGCGGGCCAGCGTCTGGGCCAACAATGTTTTGCCAGAACCCGTGGGACCGATCAGCAAAATATTGCTTTTGGTCAGCTCAACATCGTCTTTTTTGGCTTTTTCTTTGTGCCGCAGGCGCTTGTAGTGGTTGTAAACCGCCACGGCTAGCGTGCGCTTGGCCCGCTCCTGACCAATGACATAGTTGTCGAGGTTGTTCTTGATTTCGGAGGGCGAAGGCAGATCGCTGCGCCCTTCTTTTGTTTCGGTGGTTGCGGGCAACTCATCACGGATGATTTCATTGCAAAGGTCAATGCACTCGTCACAAATGAAGACAGACGGACCCGCAATCAGCTTTTTGACTTCGTGTTGGCTCTTGCCGCAAAAGGAGCAATAGAGCGTTTTTTCGCTGGAGGAGCCTTTTTTTTCGGCCATGGGTGAGTGCTTGGGTTATGGGGTTGCGGCAATGATACCGAAATAAAGAAACGGCCAATGCCGGCCCCACTGCGCGCCCTGGGGAGCGCAGTCGTGACTGAATCAAACAGCCATCAAGGACGCTTGGCGATCACTTGGTCAACGATGCCGTAGTCTTTGGCTTCGTCTGCGGACAGGTAGTAATCGCGCTCGGTGTCGCGCTCCACTTTTTCCAAGGGCTGCCCAGTGCGCTCGGCCAGAATCTTGTTCAACTGCTGACGGGTTTTCAGGATCTCACGCGCCGAAATTTCAATTTCTGTCGCCTGCCCTTGGGCACCGCCAGAGGGTTGATGGATCATGATTTTGGAGTTAGGCAGCGAGAAACGCTTGCCCTTGGCACCAGCCGCGAGCAAAAACGCGCCCATGCTGGCAGCAAAACCCGTGCACAACGTGGACACATCCGGCTTGATGAAGTTCATGGTGTCAAAGATCGCCATGCCCGCACTCACCGATCCGCCAGGCGAATTGATGTAAAACGAAATGTCCTTGTCTGGGTTTTCACTCTCCAGGAACAACAACTGGGCGACGACCAAGTTCGCAGCCTGATCATTGACTGGGCCGACCAAGAAAATCACCCGCTCTTTCAGCAAACGGGAATAAATGTCATACGAGCGCTCGCCACGGCCAGATTGCTCGATCACCATCGGAATCATGCCGAGGCCTTGAATGTCCATTGAACTCATGTGTGTATCCTTTTTTGCCGTCGATGACGTACTTTACCCGCCAGAAAAAGATAAGGCCTGATGACAGGACTGCCAGTCTCTGGCATCAGGCCTTGA
>CAZHDP010000302.1:0-4585 GCA_964531605.1 uncultured Burkholderiaceae bacterium
ACCCTCTGGCGCAGTGGGGCTTGCGCGGTCGGGTCAAGACCTGCGTTATCTTCGGGCGGGAGCAAGTGCGGAGCGGTGACCATGGGTTCACGCTGTTCAGCACGGACCATGCCATCCGATTGACCCACACAAGATTGCTATTTTTTTGATAGCAATAAACCCATTAAAGATATGCAGCAGCTGGGTTTTTAGCTTTGAATGGCCTGAACATTTAGAAGCTGCCCGCCCAAAAAATCCCTTGTTTTCTGGTCAAATCCCCCTAAATCCTCACCTGACCACTGCCTGACCAACCATGCTCACCTCAACCAAACTGCTCACCGTGAGGCCCGTTACAGCGGCGCTGACACGGGTACGCACGTGGTTCAGCCTGTTGGGACTGGTGATGGTCCTGCTGCTGGGCGCGTCCATGGGCACACCAGCACAGGCAAGCACCATGGCCATCTCGGTGAGCGCGTCGGTCGGCGAGCCACTGAGTGCCACGGCGGGCGTGTCAGCAACATTGGCTGCGCCGTCTGAATCAGACGACAAAGCTGCCAAATGTGCCTCGGCGCAAGCGGCTGACCCTGACGACCTGGAAAGCGACCTGCACGGCTTTTGTGCCCGTGCCACCACGCTGGTGTTTGTCCGAGACCCGCTGCGCACGCCAACGGTGACCAGCGAGTTCCTCAGCAGCCCCTTGCGCCGCCCGCCGCGCAGCCCACGCGCCACACGTCAGGCCTGAGCCCTCACCGGCGGCCTGGCCTCACCCCGACCTCGGGTGGAACCAAGCCAGGGAAAGGCCCCTCACGCCTATCCTCTGAGCGACACCCGGGTTCAGCTACCTTTTCAACGTCATCTGCGATGCATTCATGAAGACACCTTCACGACACGTTTTCACGCCTCTCGGCCTTGTCCTGCTTTGCGCAGGGCTTTCAGTTCCAGCATGGGCACAACGCCCGGCTGTTGAAGCCGCCGGTACCCCTGTGGCCACGGCCCCCGTGGTCGCACCACCGGCTTACACCCTGACCGACTTGGTCAAGACCGTCATTCAAAACAACCCCGGCTTGCTTGCCAGCGTGCGTTCGCGGGAAGCTGCGGTGGCCGCCATCGCCAGTGCAGGTGCGCTGCCCAACCCACGCATCGAAGTCAGCACCGGGAACAACCAGCCACGCCTGCCCAGCGCCACAGGCGGTGCCACCTCGAACATGGCGATCTCCCAGTTTGTCGAAAACCCCCGAACACGCAGCGCCCGCATCGAGGCGGCCCGCCAGGGGGAACGCAGCAGCGTGGAGCAAATTGGCATGGCCCGCAACGAGCTGGTCGCCCAAGTGCGGATCAAGGCTTTTGAGTACCTGTTGCGCCAAGAGCAAGCCCGCGCTTCGTCAGACGCGTTGAAGCTGCTGGAGCAAATCCGCGAGCGCGTGAAATTGCGGGTCGAAACCGGCGAAGCAGCACGCTACGAAATCATCAAAGCAGACGCTGAGATCGTGAACGCCCGGCAAAAATTCCAAACAGCCACCTTGCAGGTCGAGCAAGCCGCTCTGGCCATCAACCGTTTGGCGGCAGGCGCCCTGCCCGCCCAATGGACGCTCAGCGCCAACCTGAGCGACTCGGTAGAAGTGACGCCGTTGGAGGAGTTGCGGCAGCAAACACTCGACAAAAACCCCGAGCTGAAATCGTTGCAAGCGGAGCTGCTCAAACGGCAAGCGCGGATTGCCGAGGCCAAATCCAGCCGCTTCCCCGGTGTGGAGCTGCGGGTCAACCAGCAGCGCGACGCTGAAATCCGAGGCACCAGCCTGTCCGCCGTGATCCAAATCCCCTTGCTGGACCAACGCCGTGGCCCTATTGGCGAAGCGGTTGCAGAGACCGAACGTGCGCGCACCCTGCTGGAAGGCCGCCGGGCAGAGCTGCAACAACAGCTGTTGCTGGGGCTCAAAGCCATGGAGGTGGCCCGGGTACGGGTGAATGCGCTCAGCACTGGGGCCATGCGCGAGGCCGAAGCGGCGCTGCGTGTGGCCGAAGCGGCCTACCGCTTTGGCGAACGCGGCATCCTGGACGTGCTCGACGCCCAGCGCGTGCTGCGCAACGTGCGCGACGACTTGCTCGACGCCCGCTTTCAAGTCCAAGCTGCAGGTGTGGACCTGGACTTCCTCTCTGGTCGATTTGCCCTGCTTTACAGCGAAGAGCTCGACACCCAACTCATTCCCGCTCAGAACTGAACACCCCCATGAACACCATTGCCATGAGCCGTACCCCATCCCAACAACCCGTCACAGCGCTGCCGCCTTCTCGCTGGCTGTTGACCAGCGCCCTCGCCCTTGCCTTGATCGGCACACTCAGTGCCTGCGGCAAATCAGGCGGTTCCAACGCCGAATCCAAACAAAAAGCGGCCGGCGCCACTGCGACCCAGGCCAGCGCCGACCCCATGGTGGTCGACATCAAAGCTGATGCAACTGGACCCTTCCCCGTCAAGCCACTGGGCATGTCGGCCTTGTCCACGCAACTGCTGCTGCCGGGCAAGATCGAAGCCAACGAACGCCAGGTCACCCGCATTGGCGCCGCCGTGACAGGCCGCGTCACCGAAGTGTTGGCTGAAGTGGGCGATGCCGTGCGTGCGGGTCAAACCCTGGCCAGCTTGACCAGCCCCGAACTCACCACGGCTCAACTGGCCTATTTGCGTGCCAGCTCCAATGCAGCGCTGGCCGAACGTGCCGTAGACCGTGCCCGTCAACTGATCCAAGCCGACGTGATTGGCTCGGCCGAGTTGCAACGGCGCGAAGCTGAGTTGTCCATCGCGCGAGCCGAGACGCGGGCAGCTGCAGACCAATTGCGGCTGTTGGGTGTGGCCAGCAACGCCCTGGCCAACCTGAAAGACCAAGGCAGCCTGCAAACGGTGGCCGCCATCACAGCCACCCGTGCGGGGGTGGTCATGGAACGCAAAATCAGCCAAGGCCAGGTGGCCCAACCTGGCGACATTTTGTTCACCGTGGCGGACCTGTCCAACGTCTGGGTCGTGGGGGCCTTGCCAGAGCAAACCGCGCGCGATGTGCAGTTGGGGCAATCGGTGGAAGTGGATGTGCCCGCCTTGGGCGAGCAAAAAATCACCGGCAAAGTGGTGTTCATCAGCGACGTGATTTCGCCGGAGACCCGCACCGTCACCATCCGCACCCAGCTCGACAACAGCAAACGCCTGCTCAAGCCCGAAATGCTGACCACGCTGCGCATTGCAACGCAGGTTTCTCAGCAACTGGCTGTGCCCAAATCGGCCGTGGTGACCGAGGGTGACAAGGACCATGTGTTCGTGCAACAGGCACCCGGGCGCTTTCGCTTGACCCCGGTGCAGTTGGGTGCGCCTTCTGGCGACTTCAGACCCGTCCTGGGTGGGGTGACCGCAGGCACGCCCGTCGTGCACGACGGCGCTTTCCACCTCAACAACGAGCGCAAGCGCGCTGCGCTGAACTGAGGATGCACTGATGCTGAAAAAACTCATACGCGCGGCCTTGCAGCAGCGCATGATCATGCTGGTGTTGGCCTTTGCCCTGGTCGGGTTTGGCCTGCGCGAGGCGATGAAGTTGTCGGTGGACGCGTTCCCAGACGTGACCAACGTGCAAGTACAAATCGCGTCAGAAGCACCAGGTCGCTCGCCTGAAGAGGTCGAGCGCTTTGTCACCGTGCCTCTTGAAATCGCCATGACCGGTTTGCCTGGTCTGACCGAGATGCGCTCCCTCAACCGCAACGGCCTGTCCATCATCACGATGGTGTTCACCGACAAGACCGACGTGTACTTCGCACGGCAGTTGGTGTTAGAGCGCTTGATCGAGGTGAACAACCGTCTGCCCGTCGGCGTCTCGCCTGTGCTTGGCCCTGTGGCCACAGGCTTGAGTGAGGTGTACCAGTACACGCTGGAACACCCTGAGGACGGCAAACGCGCGCTCACCCCGCAAGAGCTGGCCGAGCGCCGCGTGGTGCAAGACTGGGTGGTTCGCCCCCTGTTGCGCTCCATCCCGGGCATTGCCGAAATCAACTCCCATGGCGGCTACGAGCGGCAGTACCAAGTGCTGGCCAACCCCGACCGCTTGCGCCACTACAACATGACGATGGACCAGGTCTACCAGGCCATCGCCAAAAACAACGCCAACTCCGGCGGTGGTGTGTTGCCACAGCGGGCAGAGCAGTACTTGATCCGTGGTGTGGGCCTGATCACCACCGCAGAAGACATCGGCAACATCGTGTTGAAGCAGACTGGCAGCACGCCCGTGTTTGTGAAAAACGTGGCCGAGGTCAAGATCGGCTCTGCGGCCCGCGTGGGCGCTGCCATCACCAACGGTGACACCGAATCGGTGGCCGGCATCGTGATGATGCTGCGCGGTGGCAACGCCAAGCAGGTGGTCAGCCGAATCAAGACCGAAGTGGCAGAGATCAACGCCAAGGGCATGCTGCCCGATGGGCTGAAGATCGTGCCGTTTTATGACCGCACTGAACTGGTGGACTCTGCCTTGTGGATGGTCACCAAGGTGCTGCTCGAAGGCATGGCTTTTGTGGTGGTGGTGCTGTTCTTGTTCCTGGGCGACGTGCGCTCCAGCCTGATCGTGCTGGCCACCCTGGT
>CAZHDP010000303.1:0-4582 GCA_964531605.1 uncultured Burkholderiaceae bacterium
GGTGGATCTTGCCACCGCCAGCGGTGATCATGCCCTTGTAACGCTCCAGCATGGCTGGAACTTGCTCGCTTTGATCCGGGTGGATCAGCAAGATGATTTCATAATGACGCATAGACTCTCCTTCTGGATTCCTCTTGGCGATGTTCTAAGTCGCCGTCGAGTGGGTAAGTCGCCCGCCGCGTCTGTGAAGCGGTACGACAAGGCAAAGCCTAAGATTATATGCTTTTTTTACGGGGTGTCAGCACGCTGACCAACCAAGTGACGGCGAAACCCATCGGGATGCCAAACACCCCGGCCGACACAGGCAGAATCCCAAACCACAGGTTCGCAGGGCTGGACAACGCCAGCCAGGCACGAAAGCTGGTGGTATTGACCGCCAAGTAATACAAGGTGACCCCCAAGCCTGTGACCATGCCTGCAATGGCACCGCCGCTTGTGATGCGTCGGGAAAAAATACCCAACACCATGGCTGGCACAAACGCGGCACCTGCCAGCGAAAACGAGGCAGCCACCAAAAACAGAATTTCACCCGGTTTTTGAGCGGCCACATAAGCGGCACCAATCGCCACACTCAACAACACAAACTTGGACAAAATCACCAGCCTGGTGGCGCTGGCACGCCGCTCAGACTCTCGAAAATAAACGTCATGGGCTAAGGTATTTCCGATGGTCAACAACAAGCCGTCAGCGGTGGACAAGGCTGCGGCCAAGCCCCCTGCAGCCACCAGCCCCGAGACGACATAAGGCAAGCCCCCCAGCTCAGGGGTTGCCAGCATCACGATGTCAGCCCCGAGGTGCAACTCTGCAAACTGCAAAATGCCGTCTTGGTTGATGTCTTGAACCGACAGCAATGATGGGTCTAATTTTGACCACTGGGCAATCCAGCCTGGCAATGCCGCAAACGGCTGACCAACCAGGTGGTTCATCACCTCGTACTTCACCAGCACGGCCAACGCAGGTGCGCTGACGTACAGCAAGGCAATGAACAGCAGAGCCCAGGCCACCGAAGATCGGGTTTCTGCCACGCTGGTGGTGGTGTAAAACCGGGTCAACAGGTGAGGCAACCCCATGGTGCCGACCATCAGGCAAAACATCAATGCCAGGAAATTGCGTCGGCTGTTGTCGAACACACGGCGCTCTTCTGGTGAGCCCTCTGGGTCTCCGGCATACACCTGGGCAATCGGTGGAATTCCCCCTAAAGGCTGGGCTCGCTCAAGGCTCTCTTGTCGCGCTTTGGTCCAGCGCTCTCTGGCCGCCGCGGCATCCTTTGGAAGGGCTGCCAACTCACGACTGGCGGCAAAGATGGCTGACGCATCAGAACCTGCCTCCCTGAGAGACCTCAACTTTTCGATGGCCAGAGCCCGGTCAGTGGCCAAGGCGGCATCGACTTGTGTGAGCCTCATTTCATACTGCTTGGCCGTCTTGAGGTGATGTTCTACGACCGCACTCTCGGCAGGGTCGTCCATCAGCTCCTTTTCTCGTTCACTGATTTTTTGAATCTGCTCACCGTAGACCAGGGGCGCAGCCGGATTGCCTAACTGTTTGTAGGACAACCAAGACACAGGGACCAAAAAGGCCAACAACAAAATCAGGTACTGAGCGACCTGGGTCCACGTCACGGCGCGCATGCCCCCGAGGAATGAACACACCAGCACACCACTCAGCCCGAGCAAAATACCGATTTCGAACCGAACGCCTGTCAAACGGGAGGTGATCAAACCTACACCGTAAATTTGAGCCACCAGGTAAGTGAACGAGCAAATGACCGACGCCATCGCGGCAATCCGGCGTGGCCATGGGCTGCGGTAACGCCAACCAAAAAAATCCGGAACAGTGTAGAGGTTCAAGCCCCGTAAATAAGGGGCCACAAGCAGGGCCAGCAGACAAAACCCACCGGTCCAGCCCAGCACATACGCCAACCCCCCAGGCTGCGTTGGCGTCCCAGAAAAACCCTGCAGGTACAAGCCACCGGCCAAGCTGATGAACGATGCTGCACTCATCCAATCGGCAGCGGTGGCCATGCCGTTGTAAAACGCCGGCACACGTCGCCCCGCCAGGTAGTACTCTTCCACATCGGTGGTACGACAGTACATCCCAATGGCGGTGTACAAACCAATGGACGCCAGCAAAAACACCCCGCCCACCCATTGGCGGGAGAGGCCTGCATGTTCAGCAGCCGCCATGGCGAGCAAAAACCCGATCAAACAGGTCGCATAGATCGCAAATATGCGGTGCAGCCGACGTTTGAAGGACGAGAAACTCTCGTGCTCAGTCATCGCCGAACTCGTCGAACGCGGGTTGAACTTTCTCTGCCCTGTTCGCCACCAGGGCGTACACAGCCACGATGAACACAAACATCACAATGATGCCCTGTGCAGCCAACCAGTAACTCAATGGCAAGTCGCCAACCCACCGCTGCAGGCTTTGGGCGAAATACATGAGGCCAAACGACACACCCGCCCAAAAGGCCAGCAACACCCACCGGAACCAGCCGAGAGAGTCGGGGGCTGGCGACCAAGACCCGGCATTGGAGTTGCTTTGCCAAGAGGGTCTCGGGAGCCGGTCTGCTTGCTTCTCAGGGAATCTGGGCATGGCGGCTCCGTGTGCGATCAGCCGTGGGTTTGGGCCAGCAACTTCCAGGTCTCAATCACCGAGTCCGGATTGAGCGAAATAGAGGCAATGCCTTCGTCCGCCAACCAACGGGCAAAGTCGGGATGGTCACTGGGACCTTGGCCACAAATACCGACATATTTGTCTGCCGCCTTGCAGGCCGAAATGGCCAGCTTCAGCATCGCTTTGACGGCAGGATCACGCTCGTCAAAATCAGCAGCCAAAATCTCCAAACCAGAGTCTCGGTCCAGCCCCAAGGTCAGCTGGGTCAGGTCATTGGACCCGATGGAGAAGCCATCGAAGTACTCTAAAAACTGAGCGGCAAGGATGGCATTGCTGGGGACCTCGCACATCATGATGTGACGCAGCCCGTTGCTGCCACGTGCCAAACCCTGTTGGGCCAGCAACGCGGTGACCTTTGCCGCTTGGCCCAGCGTGCGCACAAACGGAACCATGATTTCCACATTGGTGAGCCCCATGTCTTCACGGACACGCTTGAGCGCCGCGCACTCCATGGCGAAAGCCTCGCCAAATTCCTCACTGATGTAGCGGGCCGCACCTCTGAAGCCCAGCATGGGGTTTTCTTCCTCAGGTTCGTAACGCGATCCACCAATCAACTTGCGGTATTCGTTGGATTTGAAGTCTGACAAGCGAACAATCACAGGCTTGGGCCAGAATGCAGCCGCAATCGTGGCAATGCCCTCAGCCACCTTGTCCACGAAGAAGGCGCGTGGAGAGGCATGCCCACGGGCGACAGATTCGACCGCTTTTTTGAGGTCCCCATCAATGTTCGGGTAGTCAAGAATGGCCTTCGGGTGCACCCCGATGTTGTTGTTGATGATGAATTCCAGTCGAGCCAGCCCCACCCCTTTGTTGGGCAGCTGGCAGAAGTCAAATGCTAGCTGAGGATTGCCCACGTTCATCATGATTTTCAAATCCAGGGGTGGCATGGCACCTCGCTCGACTTCCGTGACCTCGGTTTCGAGCAGACCGTCATAAATGAAGCCTGTGTCGCCTTCTGCACAGCTCACCGTCACCAGCGTGCCATCTTTCAGGTTGTCGGTTGCGTCGCCGCAGCCCACCACAGCAGGAATGCCCAATTCGCGGGCAATGATGGCGGCGTGGCAAGTGCGCCCGCCTCGGTTGGTCACGATGGCAGAGGCCCGCTTCATCACAGGCTCCCAATTGGGGTCCGTCATGTCAGTGACCAGCACATCGCCGGGTTGAACCTTGTCCATTTCACCGATGTGATGCACCAATCGGACAGGGCCCGTGCCAATTTTTTGACCAATGGCACGCCCTTCGGCCAACACACTGCTCTTGCCTTTGAGCTTGTAGCGCAATTCCGCTTTGTCGCCTTGCTGGCTCTTGACGGTCTCTGGGCGGGCTTGCAGGATGTACAACTGCCCGTCGTTGCCATCTTTGCCCCACTCCACGTCCATGGGCCGGCCGTAGTGCTTTTCAATCACCAAGGCGTAACGCGCCAGCTGCTCGACATCCGCATCAGACAGCGAGTAGCGGTTGCGCATTTCTGTCGGCACATCGGTCGTTTTGACCAATTTGCCTGTGGCCGCCTTTTCTGCTGCAGAGGTGAACTCCATTTGAATCAGTTTGGAGCCCAAATTACGTCGAATGATGGCGCGTTTACCTGCCGCCAACATGGGTTTGTGGACGAAGAATTCGTCTGGATTCACGGCCCCCTGCACCACGGTCTCGCCCAAACCGTAGCTGGAGGTGATGAACACCACTTGATCGAACCCAGACTCGGTGTCGATGGTGAACAGCACCCCGGACGCACCAATGTCTGAGCGGACCATGCGCTGCACACCCGCGCTTAATGCAACATCGGCGTGAGCGAACCCTTTGTGAACGCGGTAGCTGATGGCGCGATCGTTGTAGAGCGAGGCAAACACTTCCTTCATCTTGTGCAGCACTTCGTCAATGCCGTGCACGTTCAAGAAGGTTTCTTGTT